>JANYKP010000414.1 GCA_025358195.1 Cyclobacteriaceae bacterium | reverse complement strand
TACTAAGCCTGTCAAATTTTGCGAGGTTTGTCAGTGCCAGATCATACTCACCTGCCAAGATGTTAACTAGAGCAAGATTCCGATAGGGAAGATCAAATGTTGAGTCTACTTCAATAGCTTTATTTATCAATTCTTTTGCCTTTGGATATTGTTTATCGAGCGCATAAACGTGCCCAAAAATACGAAGCACGTCCGGTTTTATTGGATCGACCTCGCGAATTTGCTCAAACTCTTCAATACTACCTTTTGTATCTCCCATTATTACTGCCTTGTTCAAAGCATGAAGAAACAGCGGAAGAGGATTTATGCTCAGACATTTTTGATATTCGTCATCGGCTTTTTTCCAATCCCACTTATAGAAAATATAAATAGTATATAGTATCGAGTGCGCTCTTCTGGATTCCGGATCAAGGGCAAGTGCCTTCATAGCAAGCGATTGCATTCGGTCAAAAATTTCCGATTGGGATCCTTCCCACCCAAGGAAATAAGAATCTGCCAGACCCGCGTACGCATCGGCATAAGTTGAGTCAAGTTGGATAGCTTTCTCAAAAAAAGGCCTGGCCTCTTTTCCCCAGCCCGGTCGCAAAATCTGGTTGCCACGCAGATAGTTTTCAAAAGCGGCGGTGCTTAATGTTGGTTTTCTTTCACTGCGATGCTGATTTCCCAACAGGCTGATTTTCATCTTGTCAGCGATCGCCCTTGAAATCCGATCGTTGATGGCGAAAATATCTTCCGTCTCACTATCAAATCGCTCAGACCAAATGTGTGCTCCATCACTTACATTAATCAACTGCGCAGTAACACGAATCTTATTTCCCGATTTCATGATACTGCCCTCAAGTACGTTGGATACATTTAACCTTTCGCCTACATCACGAAGATCAATTTTCTCACCCTTAAATTGAAACGAGGATGTGCGCCCAATCACCTTAAGGCCTTTAATGCGTGACAATGCAGTTATGATTTCCTCGGCTACTCCATCGCCAAAATATTCCTGATCATGATTAGGGCTCATGTCAACGAAGGGAAGTACGGCTATGGATTTATCGAGAGGTTGCCTGGTTTCTGGTTGCGTGTTACTCGTTCCGAGTTTTTGGAAAGTGAAGTAAGCCGCTGCTATTAACAACACTAAAACAATGGCAATTAGAATTTTCTTCTTTGAAAATGCAGTTTTAGTCATTGGATCGAGGCTGTTTTCAGCAGTCGGTTGCGCTGGTTGTGGATTTTTTAGTGCTGAGATAATTCCTTTTACAGCATTCGCTGCTTTGTTAACCTGATTCCTATAATCTGTTTTGTTTTGATTATCGGTTTTATTGTCGGTTAATTTTAACGGACGATTAACGCCAGGCTCTTTATATATAAACTCAATCGCTCTTAATGCGCCACCAATTTCCTTTTCAATGGTTGATTTATCCTCAGCATCCAAATCATGAATCTTAATGAGTAGAATTCTGCTCGTTATATTGCCATTGGTCAGTTTAATGTCTCTTCCAAACTCATCCTCTCTTGCCAATTTGTTGAATGCACAAAACTCATGTTGCCACGCAAATGATTTTTCATCGCAATAGGTTTGGGATAAGATGGGAATGAAGATGAGGCTCTTCAGTTTTGCTTCAAGGCTCTTGTCAACGTTGTGAGTCTCGAGAAGGCCATCGTGCGGATTTTTATCGAAGTAGATAGTGAGTGGTTCTTTGATGGTGGCAGCGAGTTCTTCTTGCAAAGCATTCACAAAATCCGTTACCCAGCCGCTCCGGTTATCATTGTGGCGATAAGAGATGAAGATGTCGTATTCAAAGCCGGGTAAGATTGAAGCCATTAGCCAAAGATAGCCAGTTTAGAGCCGCAACAATCATTATACCCGTTGATTACAGATTGACGCAATCAACCTGTCCTCTCTAATGAATATCCCGAACAACGGACTTGTCCTGCTTGCCGATAGTTAAAATACCGGTCATCAGTACGACGGCGGTGAGCACTATTACTTGTACTATGAGGGATTTGTTCATCATGGAGATCGAGTTTTTCGATTCGATACTCAGAAAAAGCAGTATCGTGATCAGCCCGCGGGGTGCAACTGACAAAAGTGGCCACAGCGGTACTTTCAAAACCCTAAGCAGGATGGCTCTCAATAAAAAAATCGCCCCGGTGATCCCGGCAGCCCATGGAAACGTCTCTGCGCTGAATATCTCTGACGATTGAAAGGAAAAGCCGAACTGAAGAAAGAAAAGTGACCTGATCAGGAACGCGCCCTCGACCACCAGCGCCTTGAGCCGACCGAC
>JANYKP010000352.1 GCA_025358195.1 Cyclobacteriaceae bacterium | reverse complement strand
AAACGGCATACGCGAGAGCGGTTTCAAAACGCATCAACAGCAACCACACGGTGTTCTCGCTAACCAACAATGACATGTTTGAGCACGTTCATTCGATGCTCGATTATATCGACGAACCATTTGCCGATTCTTCTGCAATTGCTGTTTACATCCTAAGCAAAGAGACCCGTAAACATGCTACGGTGGCGCTTTCGGGTGACGGAGCCGACGAGCTTCTGGGTGGCTACAACAAGCACGCAGCTTTTTACCGTGCCCTTCACCCCGGCTGGAAAGAAAATACTGTGGCTTTCCTTAGTCCGCTGTGGGGGCTTCTTCCAAAATCAAGGCACGCGCCGTTTTCGAATAAAGTGCGTCAGTTAAGTCGATTTGCCGAAGGTGCGCAACTTTCTTCACGTGACAGGTACTGGCGTTGGGCTGGATTTGCCGATGAATCAACAGCAAGCCGTCTGCTCTCCCACGCAAGCAAACAGAAGTTTTCACAAGAGTACGAAAGCCGTAAAAGGGAAATTCTTTCAACCCTTCCCATTAAGGAGTCCATGAACGACATTTTGCTTACGGATATGCGCCTGGTGCTCACCAATGACATACTGACAAAAGTGGATATGATGAGCATGGCCAACAGTCTGGAGGTACGTGTTCCATTTCTCGACTATGAAGTGGTCAATTTTCTATTTAGTCTGCCCGATGATTTCAAAATCAACGGCGTTATACGAAAGCGGATCCTGCAAGATGCTTTCCGCGACATCCTGCCACTCGAATTATACAATCGCCCCAAAAAAGGATTTGAAGTGCCAATGCTAAAATGGCTAAGGAAGGAAATGAAATCTACTATCAAGGATGATTTGCTTTCAGAAAAATTTGTCCGTGAGCAGGGGATTTTCGAATACGACGAAATAAACAAGCTCAAAAAAAAATTATTCTCAATTAATCCTGGAGACGTTCATGCCCGCATCTGGGGCCTGGTGGTGTTCCAATGGTGGTGGAAGAAGTGGATCGTGTAGAAAACACTTACCTTTCCACCCTAATCTGACAATCTTTGACTGAGCGCCCATATTGGAAGCAATTCCACACATCGTGGTATTCTTTTTTTCTTTGTCTTTGGTGTACGATCATCACCATTCACGGAAATAGCCAGCAAAATCCTCCACCGCAAATCGCCTTCGTTAGTGATACGCAAGCGCCGATGTGGATTGAGGAGCTTGTTCTTAAATCCAATCGAAATACAGAGGCCACGAAGCTGATTTTCGCTGAAATTGTCAAACAAAGACCCCAGGCCCTCTTTATTTTGGGCGATGTCGTGTCGCTGGGCTTTAAAGAGAAGCGGTGGAAAAACATGGACCACTATCTCTCACAATGCCGTAATGCGGGAATCAACGTGACCGGCTTGTTGGGTAACCACGATGAGATGCGATATCCGAGAAAAGGAGAACGGGTTTTTCAAAAACGATTTGTCAACCACATCCGGACGGGATATATTCAGATCATTGATTCCATCGCCGTGGTCTTGCTCAATTCCAACTTTAGCAAATTGAATTCATCAGACCTCCAAAAGCAACTAACCTGGCTGAAGGAAACCATAAAAAATCTGGAAGACAATCCAGGGGTGCAAGCAATTATCATGACATGCCATCATGCACCTTATACCAACAGTAAAATTGTAAGTTCTTCAATAGAAGTACAGCGCTGTTTCGTACCGCTGTTTCTTCAGTCAGGAAAATGCCGATTGTTCATCACGGGGCACGCTCATGCCTTCGAACATTTTATAAAGGGTGGAAAAGATTTTCTAGTCATCGGGGGTGGTGGCGGCTTGCATCAACCGCTTGCGCCTTCCAATGATACACTGGATGATGTTGCCAAAAATTACAAACCAATGTTTCATTACCTGAACCTCTCCCGGAATAGAAAGGAATTATCGGTGGTTTCTTATTTTCTGAGAGATGATTTCTCAGGAATGGAAAAAGGAAATTCCTTTATAATTCCAATTCCATAACGAGTGTTAAGTCAACTTCGACAGTTGACAATGACTCAATTGACCAAGGAAAACAGCCTTTGTCAATTATCCGACTTGTTAATTGTCAACTTTCTACACGACATTTTAGCATTAACACACACCAGTACATTGAAATGTATCCTGAATCCAGCATCCAGTCTCAACCCTTCTTCGCTTCTTTAGCCCACATATCTCGCAAGGTTACAGCCCGATTGAAAACCAGCTTACCGGGTGTTGAGTCTTGATCGAGGCAGAAATAGCCAATTCGCATAAACTGGTAGCGGTCCTCGGCTTTTGCCTTTGCCAAAGCAGGCTCGGCAAAAACATTCGATAGAATTTTTAATGAGCCTGGATTCAGGTACGTCTTGAAATCATCCGGAAGTTGGTTCAAGTCCTCAACTTTGAACAGACGATCGTATAGCCTCACTTCAATGTTTAATGCATGCGGAATGCTTACCCAATGAATAACACCCTTCACGATTATCCCCGAAACATCGGATCCACTTTTACTTTCAGGAATGTATGTACATCGAAGTTCGGTAATGTCGCCCGCGCTGTCCTTCACCACCTCCTCGCACTTAATAATGTATGCGCTTTTCAGCCGTACCATTTGTCCCGGTGCCAGGCGAAAGTATTTTTTTGGCGCTACTTCCATAAAATCATCCCGTTCGATGTAAAGTTCACGACCAAAGGGTATTTCCCGTGTACCGGACGCTGAATCCTCTGTATTATTTTCACTGGGCAACATTTCTGTTTTTCCTTGCGGGTAGTTCGTGATCACCACTTTTAGCGGATCTGATACTACCATCCGTCGCAACGAAATTCTATTCAAGTGCTCCCGTACACAAAATTCCAGCAGCCCGATATCAATCAGGTTCTCCCGCTTGGCGACTCCGATCTTATCACAAAATTCACGAATGCTCTCCGGCGTGTATCCTCTCCTGCGCATGGCGCTTATCGTTGGCATGCGCGGGTCATCCCATCCGTTCACATGATTTTCATTCACAAGTTGCAACAACTTTCGTTTGCTCATGATGGTGTACGTCACGTTCAGGCGGGCAAACTCGTACTGACGGGATGGATAGATCTCCAGGTTTTTTATAAACCAGTCATACAACTCACGGTGAGGGATAAACTCCAGGGTGCAAATGCTGTGGGTAACATTTTCAATGGCGTCGCTTTGTCCATGAGCAAAATCGTACATGGGATAAATGCACCAGGTGTCACCGGTGCGATGGTGATGAGCATGTTTGATCCTGTATATGATAGGGTCACGCATGTGCATATTCGGACTTGCCAGGTCCACTTTAGCACGCAATACTTTCTCACCATCCTTATAGCGACCCTCTTTCATTTCAGCAAACAAACGAAGATTTTCCTCGATGCTCCGGCTTCGGAAAACGCTGGGAGTTCCGGGTTTTATGGGTGTTCCCTTTTGCATGGCGATCTCTTCGCTCCTGCTGTCATCTACATAAGCCAACCCTTTTTTGATCAGGGTAATGGCAAAATCATAGAGATTCCCAAAATAGTCGGAAGCATAAAATTCATTGGACCAGGTAAAGCCCAACCAGCGTACGTCATTTTTAATGCTATCAACATACTCTGTTTCTTCAGTGATCGGGTTGGTGTCATCAAACCGAAGGTTGGTTTTGCCACCGTACTTGAGGGCCAGGCCAAAGTTGAGGCAAATGCTCTTGGCATGACCCAGGTGCAAATACCCATTTGGCTCGGGAGGGAACCGGGTAATGATGCTCTTATATTTTCCGGACGTCAGGTCACTTTCGACAATCTCTTCCAGGAAGTTCAAACTCTTTTCCTCCGTCATATGGCTGTTTTGAAAACCTTAAAGGTATAAACCCTTTGGGAATTAGTCCTACTTCCACGTTAAAATCCAAGCCACAATAATTTAACCACCTTGGAGAGCGCATCATTTCATCAGCTAACCATGTAGTTCAAAAACATGTCAAATAGTATTTGTGAAAAAAGTAAAATCGTTTTTAATAACTTTCCCGGCAACTTCAATACTTCGAATAGGTTAGTAATTGCAAAGCTTCATGCGGATGACCACTCTTTACATTAAAAACATGGTATGCGACCGCTGCAAGGCGGCTGTCAGGGGAGAGCTGGATAAAAATCAAATTCCTTATGCATCCGTCGCATTGGGCGAAGTGGAACTGTCGGGCCCGGTTGATTAACCCCCACTCATTTCAGAAAAGTAGGTGCTCAAAAAAGGCGCTCCATCGATACCATATAAATAAGACCACCGGCCCCGTCAATTCCACTCTTTTTACTTTCCATAAATCTGATTTAGTAAACCCGCCAGTCGAATGCCCGACTGAAGCATGCGTTGTCTTGCTATGCTGAAATATTTATAGGTGTACTGATAACCCAGGGTGCCCTTGCCAATGTCATACACCTGTGGACGATAACTTACCGATTCCATCGCCCAGTCCCGCACCGACGATGCTTGCCATTTTGCCACGATGGTCTTATCTGGCTTGATAAATGATTGCGCCAATTCGGTGTAACTCAATTTTGTGCCATCGATCATATCGCTATCCCACACACGGTGCAGATTGGAGTCTGCGCCAAACCATTTCACCTTTACTTCATTTCCCCCACGGTCGCCGGGCTTACCCACATGAAGCGGCTGATGAATATCGCCCACCAGATGAATAAGCATCTTCAGGTATTCCCGTTCCTGCTTGGGCACCAACTTTCCAGATTTTAGATCCGTCACAATCTTTTCAATCATCATCACCACTTTACCATCGGGATTTACAGCTACATCTTCATAGCGTTTTCCTTCCGGAATAGTCGTCCAATGCCAGTCGGTCGTATAGTTATAGGTGGAATCGGAGCGGATTTCGTCCATCCAGTTACTTGCCATAGCGATTGACTCTTGTTCCAGGATAAGTGCGATCCTCTTTTTGGCCTTTGCCGTCAAATACTGCTCCGCAATGAGGCCTGTGGCCCGGTGGCCAGTAGCGCCCCAACCGAATGTTTCGGCTACTGAAATACACGCCAAAAACAGGACTGCTAATTTCTTTTTCATAAGTAGACAGGCTAAGTCGCAATATTAGACTTTTCAATACAAACCCAAATTTATATCAGATGATATTACGACTATCTTTGAGATCCGTAACATGGAAAAAACAGTAAAACTCTCGGCAATCCGGGTAGCCAGTCAATTGGACCTGAAAGGGATCAAGGCTTTTTTTGATTCAAAGACCGTGGCGGATAGTTCGTATGAACTGTTTTACCAGGCGGGATTGGACAGCTATCAATACTATTTCAACTATGGCGTGGTGGTCTTTTCCGGTCACACCGAAGAAGAAATCAAATTTGCGGTTGAAAAAATTCAGAACTATCTGAAAAATCCTGAACCCTGGTTGCGCGATGATCATGATATTCGTGTTCAGTCAGGCGCTGCATTGCAATTTGAATTCGATCAATTGATTGTTGACCACGTGGATGATAAAATCATTCGCATCGCCATGTTTAACCTGGCCCAATCGATTGCTCTGGACCACTATCATGCAATTTCAGAAAACCTATTGATGGAAGTCAGAAGTTTTACGAACGGCCTTGAGACGAATGGAAAGCTCAGCATTAACAGAAAAAACATGTTAAAGTTTATTGGAAAGGCATTGAATACACAAAATGATATTGCGGATAATATTTACATATTCGATGCCCCCGAGCAAGTCTGGGAGAATGAAAACCTCGATTCCTTGAACAAGGGATTAATGAAACATTTCGACCTGCGGGTACGCGTAAGCGAAATAGAGTATACCCTTCGAATCATTGACGATAATTTGAAGGTGTTCCTCCAAATCTCGAACCAGCGCGAGAGTAACGTCCTGGAGTGGATCATCATCATTCTAATTTTGGTTGAACTTTTGAATATCCTAATTCCAAAATTATTTTGATCCATGCGACGTCAGGCGCTCTTTCTGAATTTTGATATAAAGGCACAGCCCGATGAAGTTACGTGTGGTCCAACCTGCCTTCACGCGCTCTACCAGCATTACAACGATGCCATCAGTCTCAAGCAAGTGATACGGGAGGTGAAACAATTGAAAACGGGCGGCACCCTGGCTGTGATGATGGGAAATCATGCGCTTCAGCGTGGTTACCAAGCCTCCATCTACACGTATAACCTCCATGTATTTGATCCCACCTGGTTCAAACTTTCTTCACGAAAGATGATTTACAATTTAAAAAAGCAAATGGCCTTCAAATCCAAACGCAGGAAACTCCTGGTGGCCAGCCGGGCTTATATAAAGTTTCTGGAGGCCGGGGGAAAATTGTTGTACGACGAACTCGACGACAAACTTATTAAAGGCTACCTGAAAAAATCCATTCCCGTGTTGGCGGGGCTGAGTGCCACATATCTTTACGGCACCCAACGGGAGATTTCACTGAACAATAAATATGACAGTATCAAAGGAGAGCCCGTAGGCCACTTTGCCATCATCAACGGTTATGATGAAGGTGCTGATTATGTTTACCTCGCCGATCCCATGAACCCCAACCCGCTAAAAAGTCAATACTACAGTGTGTCCTTCGACCGGCTTATCAACAGCATTATGTTGGGAATTGTGACATACGATGCAAATCTTTTGATTATTCAGCCTAAATGAGACGGTCGCGAACTATTTGTTTAGTCCCAATTTATAGAAATTCGTTTTTGGCTTTTAGCCGTTGGGTGTTGCCTATTGGCTTGACACCTGCATGTCTAGGGGTGACAACTAAGCCAACGGCCAACGGCCAAAACCCAATAGCATTTTTTTATTCGCAGAAGCTACTCCTAATTGCTACCACACCGTGCCGAAGCTAATTATAGTAGAAAAACCTAAAAGCTGGAACCTCCGCCTGGAAGATGTAGAGGTAATCACACCTGACCGCTACATAACCGATGAAATGTATCAGTCAGTAAAGAATTTAAAGATTCTCAACCTCTGCAAATCCTATCAATACCAAAGTGAAGGTTATTATGTTTCGTTATTGGCAGAAGCGCGCGGACATAAGGTTCTTCCCGAAGTTTCTACAATCCAGGACCTTCGCTTTCCGTCTATCCTTCGGGATGACTCCCAGGACTTTGATGCTCTCATCCAGAATACATTTAAGCAGGAACCGTACGACCGGGTGGAGTTCAATATCTATTTTGGTTCGGCCCAGTCCGAAAACCTGAACAAGCTGGCCTTACAACTCTTTCAGCTTGTGCAAGCTCCCCTGGTGCGGGCCAGTTTTTCCAAGAAGAATAAATGGGTTCTGCAAAGTATCCGGCCCATCAGTTTGAGCGAAATGCCGGAGAGCGATCAACCAATTTTGGAGAGCGCATTGGAAAAATATCTTTTGCGAAAGCGTGATTACCGGCCCGACAAAAAGAAATACGACCTCGCCATTCTGGTTAACCCGGAAGATTCGTACCCCCCTTCTGACGACCGTGCATTGAAACGGTTTTACAAAGCCTCACTGGAGGCAGGCTTCAATACGGAGTTCATCACTAAAAATGATATTGACAAGCTAATTCAGTATGACGCGCTTTTCATCCGGGAGACCACCAACGTCAACCATCATACGTTCCGTTTTGCAAAAAAAGCGGAGTCACTGGGATTGGCCGTGATTGATGACCCTGCTTCAATCCTGAAGTGCACGAACAAAGTGTACCTCCATGAATTATTAAATGCCAATAAAATCCTCACCCCAAAGTCGTATGTAATTACCATGGAGAATTGCAATTTAGTTACCGATAAAATGACATTCCCCTTCATTCTAAAACAACCCGACGGCGCATTTTCCCGCGGTGTGGTCAAGATCAATAACCTGGCGGAGTTTAAAGTTGAGCGTAAAGGTATGTTCGAAAAATCGGATCTCATCATTGCCCAGGAATTTCTACCCACACCCTTCGATTGGCGGGTAGGAGTGATCGATGGCCAGGTCCTCTTCGTCTGCAAATATTTTATGGCCAGCAAGCACTGGCAGATTGTCAACTGGAGCGCCAAAAAAGAGACCTCGCGCGATGGACAAGTGGAAAGCATTGCTGTAGATCAGGCGCCGGCTGGTTTATTGAGAGCCGCATTAAAGGCTACCTCGCTTATCGGCAAAGGATTGTACGGCGTTGACATGAAGGAAGTCGAAGGAAAATTTTATATTATTGAAGTAAATGACAATCCGAATATTGACGCTGGCACGGAAGACAAAATCCTGAAGGATAAACTGTACGATATCATCATGGAGGTTATTCTCAACAAAGTCAAATCTGCAAAATGATGCAACCCTCACGTTTACATATTTTTCAGGCCTACGGGGTCGAATTGGAATACATGATTGTTGACCGGAAAACCCTGAACATCCGGCCAATCGCCGATGAGCTGTTGAGACATGAGCTCGGCCGGTATGGAAGCGAGTTTGAGAATGGTTTGGTTGATTTCAGTTCAATCACGTGGAGGACCAATTCGTTTGACCACGTCACCATACCATTCTCAAACTCGCTTCCATACCGGCCGAGCTCATGTCTCAACAGCTCATCGGCGATTGGCCGGATGTTCAGGGTTTTCCGGTCAACAATCATGTATTCCAATT
>JANYKP010000343.1 GCA_025358195.1 Cyclobacteriaceae bacterium | reverse complement strand
CCAGGACAACGGCTCCTGGGTCGGACCGGCGTATGTTTGGCGGAGCGCGGGCATTCGCAACTCATACTGGCAGGAATTATTTTTTGGCGATGGCTTTGATGTGGTACCCGATCCTGACAATAGCCGGTATGGCTATGCTATGTCACAGGGTGGCAATCTGGGAAGGTATGATTTGGAAACCGGGTTTACTAAATTCATCAGACCGACTCATCCAGACGCAGATTTTAAGTTGAGGTTCAACTGGAACGCAGGATTGGCACAAGACCCCTTCAACAACGCCACCATTTATTATGGAAGTCAATTCGTGCACAAATCGACCAACAAGGGCGATACGTGGGAGATCATTTCTCCTGATCTCACCACCAACAATCCCGACAAGCAAAAGCAACATGACAGCGGAGGTATTACGATGGATGCCACGGGCGCTGAAAATCATTGTACCATTATTTCGATTGCTCCAAGCCCAGCTAAAACAGATGTGCTATGGGTTGCAACAGATGACGGCAATGTTCAGCTGACACAAGATGGTGGTAAAACATGGACCAACGTTGCATCAACTATTGCCGGCATGCCAAAGAATGCGTGGGTACCTCAGATCCATCCTTCTAAGACAAATGCAGCAGAGGCCTTTGTGGTGGTAAACAATTACCGGCAGTTTGACTACAAGCCGTATTTGTTCCGCACGAAAGACTTTGGAAAGACATGGGAAAGTCTTGTAACTCCGGCCCAGGTGGGTGAAAGCAATTACACACTTGCTGTGGTTCAAGATACTGCAGAACCAAAACTGCTGTTCCTGGGCACCGAGAATGGTTTATTCGTGAGCATCGATGAAGGCAAGAACTGGACAAAATGGACGAATGGTTTTCCGGCTGGCGTTCCTGTGATGGACCTAGTAATCCATCCGAGGGAGAACGACCTCGTCATTGGAACGTTTGGTCGCGCCATCTGGGTGCTGGATGATATCAGACCCCTCCGCGAGATGGTCAAGTCAGGCACAGCAATGTTGAGCAACACGGTCAAAATATTTTCACCTCCCGATGCATTCCTCGCGTCACTACAGCAACCTACGGGTCCCCGTTTCGATGCGGATGCTATCTATAATGGACAAAATCGTCCGTTGGGCGCCAGGATCACATACGTGATAAATAAGCCTGCCGCGACGGCCAGGAAGGAAGAAAAATTGACAACTAAGACGGATTCAAAAATGGTGAAGAAAACAACCGAGACTCCGTTGGTGGTGGTAGAAAAAGATTCTGCGGGAGTTAAGGGGAATAAGCCAGCCTCTAAGTTTGATTCCGTGAAGCTTGAGATATTCAATTCAAAAGGCGAACTGATCAACACGGTCCGTCAAAAGACGCCCGAAGACAATGGCATTAGCAGGATGAGCTGGGGGTTGTCGGAAAAAAACCAAAGCCAGGCTTCCCGTGAGAAGCCCAGAGAAGGCGGTGGGGGCAGAGGCTTCGGAGGATTTGGAGGCATCACTGTTCTGCCTGGCAACTACAAACTCAGGATAATCTTTGGTGGTCAAAAAGATTCAACAACAGTCACAGTGAAGGCGGACCCACGGATAGATGCACCTGCTTCAGTGCTGGAGGCAAGGTATTCGATGATGAAGGATCTTCAGAAGCTTACCAGGCTGGCGTCTCAGGCAACAGAGCGCCTGCGCGAGTCCAAAGACCTGACAGAAGAATTTGAAAAGCGTATGAAGGATTCAAAGAGGACTGATTTAAAAGAGGCGCAAGACAAAACGAAAGCGATGAAAGACTCTATCAATGCCGTGTTTGATTACATTTTGGGGAGGGAGGATAAGCGTCAGGGTATCACCGGGAGTGCTGAATCAAGCCGCTATTCCTACATACAAACGGCGCAGCAATACGCAGGACGTTCACGTGAGCCGGTCAGCGATACAGACAGAAGATTGTATAAGCATGCCGAAGATAAAATTATGGAAGTAGTCAATCGCGTGAACAAGTTTTATGCTACCACTTGGCCGGAGTATCGGGCTTTGATGGAGAAAGCAGCCCTGTCGCCTTTCAAAAATTATGAACCGTTAAAACAAAATTGATCGTGGAAGAAAGTATTCTGCACCACCCGCTAGCTTTTACTCTCTAAAGATGATCTCCATCGCGGATGTATCTTATTTGTACCCGGGTGTGGCCACACAACTTCGGTTTAGCAACTTCAGTATTGAGAAAGGGGAACACTGGCTTTTGCTTGGCGAATCCGGAAGCGGCAAGACAACGTTACTTCACTTGCTTGGAGGAATATTGCGCACGAGGGCTGATTCTGAAAGTTGGGTGATGTTGGTCCCCTCCACCTCAATTTTTCCTGCCCTCGTGCGCAATATTCCTCCAAGCAAGTGAAGTAACGTTGTCTTGCCGCTTCCGGATTCGCCAAGCAAAAGCCAGTGTTCCCCTTTCTCAATACTGAAGTTGCTAAACCGAAGTTG
>JANYKP010000314.1 GCA_025358195.1 Cyclobacteriaceae bacterium | reverse complement strand
GAATGAGTTTTCTCCGAATGACCAGAATTCTTATGTTTCGAGATACTTTGGGGATAAGCTTCTCGAAAAAGAGCTCGAATTATATATCGGTTGGGGTTTCCTGCAAAAGATATGTGCATAGGCAAGAGCCTTAAGGCTGGGTTAATCAAGTCAGTCAACATGGACTTTAGTCCACCGCGACACTTTGAAATGCACCCTATTACCATGGTTCTGTGACTGACCAACGGTCCGTGTCCGCACAGGCTGACCACTCAAGCCCCTCCGAACATCCTCGGTCTGTCTCCCACTGACCGACCCCGTTAACCCCTTCACAGTTCTGAACGCCTTAATCCTCTAACAGACCGACTGCCATAACCCTCTGACCGATCTGCTCAAACCTTTTCGCAACATTATCACTAACTTTATCCAGATCAGTTCGGGTCTTTGCGGACCAAAACCAACCGTCTTAAATCTTTTTTGGTAAAAATGAAAATAAAAAATAACACGTATGGATTAGTGGTGTGCGGAGGAAAAAGTACACGCATGGGGCGCGACAAAAGTTTGCTGGTCTATCACCAAAAGCCGCAGCGATACCACGTATATGAAAGGCTGGAGGCCTTCTGCGAAAAAACATTTATCGCTTGTAATCCCTCCCAGGTTGATGGCATGGACACAAATTATCAAACGCTGGCCGATCTATCGCCATACTCAGGGATTGGTCCGATGGCAGCTTTGCTCACAGCGTTTACCCATCATCCTCAACACGATTTCCTGGTGATGGGCTGTGACTACCCATTTGTCACGGAAAAAGATATACATAACTTTTTAGTAGGGTGTGAATGCGAAACCCGGGCGGCAGCATTTTATAATGAAAAACAGGATTTGTATGAACCCTTGCTGGCCTGGTATTCGCATCGGACCGCCGGGGCGTTGATGAAATTGTTTGAACAAAATGAATACTCGCTACAATATTTTTTACAAACTACAAGTGCTGGAAAATATTACGGCAAGCCAGAAACAATGAACAGTGTGGACACACCCGAATCGATGGTGACCGCCAAAGCCCGGATACAAAACAAAATTAAAAGCGCATGCAGTTGACCGAAAACAATTTGGTGGCTCAGGCGAACGTAAGGAAAGTGACCGCCAATCGTTCGGTTGAGACCGATGATCAACTGGCGATTGAAGAGCCTTTGGAGATTCAACTCCGGCTTGGTGGTGCTGGCAGCCAAAGCCAAACAAGTATATCCGTAACGATGCGCACGCCTGGAAATGATGAGGAATTGGCAGTCGGATTTCTATTTACAGAAAATATTATTCAAACGATAAACCAGGTCGCTGATGTGAAGACTGCCTCGAACGGCGAAAATACCGTGTTGGTCACCTTACGGGAAAATGAAAAACCACGCCTCCAAAAAACAGAACGTAATTTTTATATGACATCCAGCTGCGGCGTGTGCGGCAAAACCAGCATCGACGCTATTAAAACCACTTCCGTATATCAGCACACTTCAGATGACATCCAACTGGAAGCGGAAGTCTTTTATGGTCTGCCCGAGTCACTGAAAAAACAACAAACTGCTTTTGAAAGCACCGGGGGCTTGCACGCCTCCGCATTGTTTGATCTCCATGGAAATTTTATCATGCTCCGCGAAGACGTGGGGCGGCACAATGCGTTGGACAAGGTTGTTGGAGCGGCACTTCTTGCGAATAAATTACCGCTTAATAACACCATCCTGCTTCTGAGTGGAAGATCCAGCTTTGAACTTATCCAAAAAGCGAGCATGGCGGGAATAAAAATAGTGGCTGCCATTGGCGCACCCTCCAGCCTCGCGGTTCAGTTGGCGAAAGAATTTGACATCACGTTGATTGGATTTTTGCGCGAAAGGCGGTTTAATATTTATGCTGGGTGGCGACGGGTGAGGGAGTAGTTCAAAGTTCAAAGTTGAAAGTTTAAAGATGAGTGACAAGGTTGAAAGGCAAAAGTTTCCGGCGGCTGAAAATCCTGAGAACTTAACGGGGTTGAAGCAAGGTGACATTAAGAAAGCAGCGGCGGGTGTGCCGGCGGTATTATCCAGCATAAGGAAGCTAGTGGAAGAAGCAGGCGTTATGCGGGGTTGGAAAGCGCTTCAGCAATTAAACAAAAAAGGAGGATTTGATTGTCCAAGTTGTGCATGGCCGGATCCTGATGATGAGCGTTCGGGACTTGGAGAATATTGTGAAAATGGTGCACGGGCCGTCGCCGAAGAGGCTACCTCAAAAAAGTTAACAACAGCGTTTTTTAAAAGGAATTCGGTGAACGCCCTCGCTGCCTTATCCGATTATGAAATTGGAAAGAAAGGGCGACTGGCGCAACCCATGTTTTTGCCCAAACGTGGAACTCATTATCAACCGGTTTCGTGGGAGGATGCCTTTAAGAGAATTGCATCCTCTTTAAATGAATTGTCCTCGCCTGACGAAGCGATCTTCTACACATCGGGCCGCACCAGTAATGAAGCTGCATTTTTGTACCAGCTTTTTGTAAGGGAATTCGGAACTAACAACCTGCCAGATTGCAGCAATATGTGCCATGAGAGCAGCGGTGTGGCATTGGGTGAGTCATTGGGCATCGGCAAGGGTTCTGTCACGCTGGAAGATTTTTATAAAGCGGAGGTAATTATCATACTGGGTCAAAACCCTGGCACCAACCACCCGCGGATGCTGACAGCACTGCAAAAAGCAAAAACCAACGGGGCCTTCATCATTTCAATCAACCCACTTCCGGAAACCGGCTTGATGGGGTTCAGAAATCCGCAGCAACTGAAAGGACTTCTGGGAATGGCCATTGAATTGACGGATATTTTTCTTCAAGTAAAGATCAACGGCGATATGGCTTTGTTGCAAGCTATTGAGTTGTTATTACTGCGAGAGGAGCAAAAGAATCCCGGCTCCGTGTTTGATCTTGAATTCATAGAGAATAGTACCATAGGTTTTTCTGATTTAACAAACCACCTCGAACAACAAAGTCCGGAAGCTTTGGCGAAAGCATCCGGTGTCGATCTGAAAAAAATAAAAGAAGTCGTTAACGTCTTAGCGAACAAAAAGAAAATCATCGCCTGCTGGGCCATGGGGCTAACGCAACACAAAAATGCGGTGGATACGATTAAAGAAGTTGTGAATTTGTTATTGCTGAAAGGAAGCATTGGCAAACCGGGAGCAGGAACATGCCCGGTACGCGGTCACAGCAATGTGCAGGGAGATCGTACCATGGGTATTTGCGAAAAACCTTCCTTACCATTTCTGAAAACCCTGGAGGACAATTTCCAATTTACGCCACCGCAGCAACCTGGTTTTGATGTAGTGGAGTCCATCAAAGCCATGCACGACGGCAGAGCAAAAGTCTTTTTTGCTCTGGGTGGTAATTTTCTTTCGGCCACACCCGACACAACGTTTACAGCAGAAGCATTAAGAAAGTGCCGCCTTACCGTCCATATTTCCACAAAGCTCAACAGGAGCCACCTTGTACATGGTGAGGAAGCGTTGATCCTCCCCTGCCTTGGCCGCAGCGATCAAGATATGATAGACGGTGAAGCACAATTTGTTTCGTGTGAGAATTCGATGAGCGTGGTGCAATCCTCGAAGGGTATTTTGAAACCAGTTTCGGATCAACTGCTGAGTGAACCTACCATTGTCTGCAGACTGGCGAAGGCAACACTCGGCACCAGAAGTAAAATAAACTGGGATCGCTACGCAACGCATTACGATCACATCCGGAGAGACATCGAACGAACCATAACTGGCTTTGAGAAGTACAATGAACGCGTGCGAATACCGGGTGGATTTTATTTACCCAACGGCACCCGTGAACGAAGTTTTGCTACCTCATCAAAAAAAGCACATTTCAATATTGCTGAGGTTCCCCCGCTCGAATTGAAAAAGGATGAGCTCCTGATGATGACCATCCGCAGTCACGATCAGTTTAACACCACGATCTACGGGCTCAACGACCGCTACCGGGGAATTTATAATGAACGGAGAGTAATTCTGATGAATCCAGAAGACATAAAGCGACGGGCGTTAAAAAATGGAGACATCGTGGATTTGTATAATCATCATGATGGTGTTGAGCGCGTTGCCCGCAAGTTCGTGGCGCTCTCCTACCCGATTCCTCAAGGCTGTACCGCAACCTACTTTCCAGAAACTAATGTGTTAGTCCCGATAGGAAGTGTGGCTGAGAAGAGCGGGACTCCGGTGAGTAAGGGTGTGGTGATAAGTGTGAAGAGACATGATGGTATCAAATAGACAATAGACAATAGATTATCACCGCCTCCGGCAGATTAAACAAGGGTGCCACGTTTGATATGTA
>JANYKP010000294.1 GCA_025358195.1 Cyclobacteriaceae bacterium | reverse complement strand
CGAAAGGTAATGAGCAGCGGTTTCAAATCCATTGGTGACCAGCTTAATGCCGGAATCACCGGTATCTTTGGATGTTTGGCAGCCAATAAAAACAGCAGCCAAAAAGTACGCAATCACTATTCGTCTCATAGGGTAAGGTTTAGGTTAGTTAGGTTAGGGAATCAAGATAAGGTGATTTCGAATGGAGAGTACAACATCATTCAAAAATTTCGATATAAACTTGACCTATTCGTTCTTAAATTATCCCCTTCGCGCAATGGGAGCGGCCAAACAGCTCTCCGGGATATTAAAAGCATCAACGAGCGGCACCGCTTCTTGTCGGATATCCCAACAAAGTTGGTTCACCATCTTACGGATAGCTTTTGTTTTCACACCCTCCATGTAACCGCTTTCCAGGTACCATCCTTTGTTCATTTCCAGTTGAGAAAGGGCGAAGAGCTGACATAGTTTTTTCAATACCGCCTGGCAACCAGCATCTTTTGTTTGCTCCACTTGCAGAATGAACTGCTCGAGAATGACCCGCTCGATATGGGCAAACGCAACTTGAACCAAATGATGTTGACTTACATTGAATGCATCAAAAGAATCCATTCCCTCGCTGATATGTTTTTTGAGTCGCTTTGCCGAAGAGGTGAGGATGTCTCGCTCACGGAATTTGAAGGCATTGAGATGAAACTCGAAGTCTAATAAATGTTCTTCGTCGGTATTTCGTGTGGTGAACGGATTCATTTCTGACAACGAAGTGGACGCCTGGTCGGCGACATAGTTTAGAATGCCGAAGAGACCCATATTGCCGAACTCTTGTTTGAATTCTGTCAACCTACTTTTGGCCACCAATTGCATAAGCACTGTATTGTCTCCTTCAAAGGTTGTGTAGATCTCAGAATCATTTTTTAGCCGGTCAATTCTGTTTTCGGAGAGGTAGCCTTTTCCACCGCAACATTCGCGGCATTCTTGTAGAGTTTGTGTTGTATTCCAGGTGGCAAAAGACTTTAGACCTGCTGCCAGGGCTTCTATCTCCTGCATGTCGCGCTCGGTTCGTTTCAAAAATCTCTCCGTCAGGTAACGAAGGGAGAAATGGAGCGCATAGGTATTTGCCAAAAACGGCATTAACCTTCTTTGATGCGTACGGTAGTTGAGTATAGGTACTTCACTACCATCATCAGGGCCAAATTGTTTGCGTTGATCGCTATAACGGATGGCAATCGTGAGGCCTGACTTAGATGCACTTAGGCCTGAGCGGGGTATTCCAATACGTCCTCCAACCAGCGTTCCCAGCATCGTAAAGAACCGGCGATTGTCACTTGCGATTGGACTCACAAATTTCCCGTCAGATGAAACGCTGGCAAACCTGTCCAGTAGGTTTTCGTATGGGATGACTACTTTGTCATACTTGATTTTTCCATTATCGACACCGTTCAGTCCCATTTTTCGTCCGCAGTCTTCAATGGTAATGCCAGGGAGGGTCTTCCCATTCTTGTCGCGTAGCGGAACGAGGAAGGCACTTACACCATAATCCTTTCCGTCTAAAATCAATTTTGCGAAGGTTGTACCCATCTGTCCGTGGACAGCAGCATTGCCGATGTATTCTTTCTTCGCAAGTTCATTCGGGGTGTGGATGACAAAAGTTTTGGATGCATGATCATACGTGGCAGTGGTTTCGATGCCCCGCACGTTCGAACCGTGACCGGTTTCTGTCATGGCAAAACATCCCGGCAACTCAAGAGTTCCGATTGACTTCAGATATTTTTTGTGATGCTTCTCAGTGCCGAGAAAATAGACACTCATACCAAACAAACCGAACTGAACACCAAATTTTATGACCAGGCTGAGATCGTGGTAACTAAGTGCCTCCATAATTGCAAAATAACTAGCCATATCACCCTGGCCACCATATTCTTTTGGATAGGCCATCGCGCCATATCCCTGCTCAGCAAGGTGACGGCACCACTGCAACACTTTTTCCCGGTACGTAGAGAGATCATCTGGATCGATAAACTTAAATTCAGGATCGGAGATAACCGCCTTAACCTTTCTGATGATATCTGCCTCCTTCCCGTCCAGGAGCTTTGCTAGCGTTTCAATGTTGAAGGTGTGCTGGGTAGCGCGTTGCTGCGTGATGGTCGTACGTCGCTCGGGGTAGAAATTATAAATCGCTTCACCGCTGATAAGTCCGAGTGTCTCTTCAACATTGGAGAGTGATTGCTTTGCCTGTTCCAACGAGTCATTCATGGAACCGTTGCCACGAAGTTGGGCTAATTTGATGCCGATATCGACAAGTCGTACCTGTTCACCAGGTGACACTTGATCACCCGCCTTTCTGATTTCAGCCAGCCAATTCTTAAACTCATCTGGCGATGGGGGGGAAGAAGGATTAAGCTGCTCGTACAGGAATTTTTTTTCTTCTTGCTTCAGCCACCGCTGGCTATCGATGAGGTCCTTGATGGTCTTAATTTCGCTAGGCGTGAGTACGGCATCAGACCATACCATATAAAAAATTGGCAGGAATACGTTCAGGTTGGGGTTGGCTTTCACCAGGTCAGAGCGCAGCATAGGTTTAAATGTGTTAAGGTGTTAATGTGTTAAGGTGTTAATGTGTTAATGTGGCTATTTGCTAACGTGGACATAAACACATTGGCACGTAAACACGTTAACACTCGAATAATTATTCTTCCTCTTTAACTACCACTTTGTCCATCACATCACCTTGCCGGATCAGATCGATTATATCCAGGCCTTCATAGACCTTCCCGAAAACTGTGTGATTGCGGTCAAGGTGTTTTGTGTTCTCCCGATTATGACAAATAAAGAACTGCGACCCTCCGGTATTCCTCCCCGCATGTGCCATTGAAAGTACGCCTTTGTCGTGAACTTGATTGGCGCCGGTAAGTTCACAATCAATTTTATACCCGGGGCCGCCGTTTCCAATTCCGTTAGGACAACCGGCCTGGACCATAAAATTAGGAATAACCCGGTGGAAGATCAGACCGTTATAAAAACCTTTCTGTGCCAGGTCCGTAAAGTTCTTCACCGTATTCGGCGCATCTTGTTCAAAGAACTTAATTTTCATGACTCCTTTTTTTGTGTGGATTTCCGCTATCTTCATTCGATTTTTAATTTAGTCAGCAAGATAAATGATAAAGTGCAGTAGCCATAAAAAAGTATATCCAACCCAGGAAATGGCCGAGGATGCGTTGATTGATGCACGTATTCATTTTGACTACGCCGCTCACGGTGGGCCAATTGCCGTCTATAAGTGTGAAGATTGTGGCAATTATCATTTAACATCAAAAGGAACGGTTAACCAGAAATTGGCAGCATTGATATCCAATGGTCAGTTGAAACGTCAAAAGGAAGCCAACCAATGGTTGGATAAATTAAAGAAAAAATAAACGATACGATAATGAGTTGGATTGAAGTTGTCGGGCATGTAGGCGCTTTTTTAAGCAGTATCACCTTAATTCCTCAAGTCTATAAAGTGTGGAAAACAAAAAGTGTTAATGACCTTAGCCTGAACATGATGCTGATTGTGTTTACCAGCACAATCGTATGGCTTGTATATGCCTTTGCCCTGATGTTATGGCCAGTGATACTTGCCAATGGAATAATTTGTTTTCTGAGCACCCTGCTGATCTATTTTAAGTTCGCTTACACAAAAAAAGCTCAATAGTTATCGCGCTCATTTTTGTGCATCGACTAGCGGTATTGCAACTTATCTTGATGAGTTAGGTGGTACGGAATTCCTGACGACTCACCAATAATACGAGAAAATCACGTGTATATTTTGGTTCTTTGTGGATGCCTGTAAAATTGAATTAGGTCACAACGAAAGATATTGAAAAACTGCGTCGTGCCCTTTGTGGTTTCGTCGTGGACGTAGTGACCTGAATTAGGTCCCAACGAAAACAAAGAAAGCGCATCGATCACAACGATGAAATATTGCAAAGCTGCGTCGTGCCCTTCGTGATTTCGTCGTGGACGTGGTGACCTGTATTAGGCCACTTGTACGAAAAAGTGAGTCATGGCTACTTTCTAGAAAAGGCGCAAAAAATAACGTTCCCCTTCAGTACCCTGTCCTGCGTGATTTCTTTGATGAGTAAATCTCTTAATATTGCCTTCCAAATTTGAGGTACGTAACGACTCATGCGATTGGATAAGGACTATGACAGAAAAAAAATCAAAGCTGGCAACCGTGATCGTGATCACCGGTCTTCTTGCCGGAACATTGGACATTCTCGCAGCAGTGAGTCGCTACACGATCAGAACAGGCAATAGTCCGGTACGGCTTTTGGAGTTCATCGCAAGCGCGGTCTTTGGCCGTGAAGAAGCCTTTTCAGGAAATGCAATGATGGGTGTATGGGGCTTACTCTTTCACTATTTTATTGCATTTACGTGGACAATTATATTCTTTCTTGCATATCCCCGGATACGTTTATTGCGGGCTAATAAATTTATAACAGCGATTGCCTACGGTGCCATGATCTGGCTGATCATGAACTTGATTGTTCTACCACTGAGCCGTATTCCAGCCGCTCCATTCGACCTCAAACAAGCTATAATTGGAGCACTCATCCTGATGGCATTCGTAGGACTCCCCATTTCGATAATGTCAAATAGATATTATTCTGAGAAATAACCCTGCATAATAGTAATAGGCTTCCTCCAAAGTTTTGAATATTTTTCAGGGTATTTACCTTATTGGCCTATGAGAAAAGTTGTGTTTTTCATCCTGCTTGCCACACCCCTGATGGCGCAAAAGTTTTCACCTCTGGAAATTTCAAAATGGAAACAACAGGCAAAGGAAGTAACGATCACACGCGATACATGGGGCATCCCGCACATTGCCGGTAAAACAGACTCGGATGCGGTCTTTGGACTACTGTATGCGCAATGTGAAGATGATTTTGAACGAGTAGAACGCAATTACATTATTGCCATCGCGCGATTGGCGGAAGTAGAAGGCGAGGCCCTTATTTATAACGACTTGCGCATGCGCCTTTTCATGGACACCACCAAAGCCATCGACCTATATAGGACAAGTCCAGCGTGGATGAAAAAAGTATGCACGGCCTTTGCGGATGGGATAAATTATTATCTCTACACCCATCCCGAAGTTAGACCGAAACTGATCAGTCGGTTCCAGCCATGGATGCCATTGTTATTCAGCGAAGGTAGTATCGGGGGCGATATTGAAACAGTCTCATTGAATCGATTAAAAGAATTTTATGGAAAACTGACGGGCAATCTTAAGCAAGAAGTGAATAACGATGGTGCAGAACCAGAACCCAAAGGCTCCAATGGATTTGCGATCGCCCCTTTTAAAAGCGCTTCGGGAAATTCGTTATTGTTGATCAACCCGCACACCTCGTTTTATTTCAGATCGGAAGTACACATGAAAAGTGAGGAAGGATTGAACGCCTATGGAGCCGTGACCTGGGGACAGTTCTTTATCTATCAGGGATTCAACGAACACTGTGGCTGGATGCATACATCAAGTCAGGCGGACGTGATTGATGAGTATAAAGAGACGATTGTAAAAAAGGGTCCTGATTTTTTTTACAAATATGGCGATGCGTTGAAACCATTGATCTCGGAAAAAATTACCATCGCTTTTAAATTAGGGAGCGCCCTTGCAAAAAAGGACTTCACGGTTTACCACACGCATCACGGCCCTGTGATAGCACAACGAGATGAAAAATGGATCAGCGTCAAGCTCATGCAGGAACCATTAAAAGCATTGACACAATCGTACCAGCGCACGAAGTCTGCCACTTTTGATGATTTTAAGAATACCATGATGCTTCGCACAAACTCTTCCAACAACACAGTTTATGCAGATGACCAGGGCAACATCGCTTACTGGCATGGTGACTTCATGCCGAAACGCGACACAAAATTTGATTGGAATCTGCCCGTGGATGGCAGCGACCCCGCCACCGAGTGGAAAGGCCTCCATACGTTGGATGAAATCGTTCACATTTACAACCCTGCCAATGGCTGGATACAGAACTGCAACTCTACACCGTTCACCGCTTCCGCCACCAGCAGTCCGGATAGAAAGGCGTACCCTGTATATATGGCTCCCGATGCGGAAAATGCAAGAGGCATTCATGCAGACCGGGTATTAAGAAATGAAACATCGTTTACCCTTGACAAACTCATAACTGTTTCTCAAGATTCATACCTCCCTGGTTTTGAAAAATTGTTGCCGTCACTGGTTGAAGCATACGATGCCATCGCTCCCTCAAATGATACGGTACGAACAACGCTGTTAGAACCCATTCAACTGCTTCGTGTTTGGGATTTGAGATACTCAACAACTTCCATACCCACGACGTTAGCGATTTACTGGGCTCAACGATTGAGACAAAATGTGGCGGCCCGGATACCTGCTGGGCTGGATCAGCTGAGTGCTATTGATTTTCTCCAAACTAAAACATCGTCGCTTGAAAGACTGTCGGCACTGTCTGCAACCCTGCGCGAACTTCAGCATGATTTCGGAAACTGGAAGCAGTCGTGGGGAGAAGTCAACCGGTTCCAGCGCATCACCGGAAAAGTGGATCCCGCCTTTGATGATCAGAAGCCGAGCACTGCCGTGCCTTTCACCTCATCGTATTGGGGATCCCTCGCTGCATACGGAAGTAAAAAGTATCCGGGCACAAAGAAAATGTACGGCTACGTGGGCAACAGTTTTGTTGCGGTGGTGGAATTTGGAAAGCGGTTGCGAGCTAAGTCAGTGGTGACCGGTGGGTCAAGCAGCAACCCGATGTCATCGCATTTTAACGATCAGTCGGGCATGTATTGCGGAGGTCAGTTCAAAGATGTCTTGTTCTATCCGGAAGACATTATCGGCCATACAGAACGTAGCTATCACCCGGGGGAATAGCTTGTTAAATCATTAAACGGATTTTGTAACACTCAAACCCATCGCATGAATCAGGAAGCACACTGGAACAACATTGGTAGTGGTTATGATGGAGAAATCTTTGATGTGTTTAAAAGTGATAAGAATCAGAAACTTCCTGTTTACTTTAAGAAACATGCCAATGCATTGCACCATGCTATCGATTTTGGGTGCGGCATGGGTAAAGCATTTCCATATTTGGCTCCAGCATTTTCAAAAGTGCTGGCGATTGACATTTCTACGGAGCTTCTCAGCATCGCAAAATTAACACCTTATAAAAACATTGTTTACAAACGAGCCGACCTGACGAGTCATAACCTCGTTTTTCCTCCAACCGATTTTATTTTTTGCTGCAATGTTTTGCTGTTGCCGGAGGCGGGAAAAAATGTGGCTATGATTAAAAACATTTATAAGGCACTTCGCGTGAATGGTACATCGTTGATTGTAGTGCCCTCCTTGGAATCGGTCATGTTCTCATCCTGGCGACTTATTGATTGGTATAAGAAAGAAGGAGTGCGACCGGAGGAGATACCACCGTCGGAATTGAGTTATTACAAGGCCGGCGCGCGGGGCCTTTTGGGGGGTATTGTTCACATTGACAAGGTTCCTACAAAGCATTATTCAGAACCGGAACTCCAGGTGCTTTTCCAGGAAGCGAAACTGACCATCACAGCAATCGAAAAATTGGAGTATCATTGGCAGACGGAATTTGATTCACCGCCCAATTGGATGAAGGAGCCCTATCCGTGGGATTGGCTGATTGAATGCAGGAAGGTGAAGTGATGCTGGCCGTTTTCACCGAATACCGAATACCGATTACCGAATACTGATTACTGATTACCAATTCCCGTGTTACACAAATAAAGAATGATGACACACACCTCGCTTGACACATTACTTGGTATCGACTACCCCGTCATCGTGGCGCCGATGTTTTTAATTTCCAACACCAAAATGGTGAAGGCCGCGCTGGAGAATGGTGTGACAGCCGCTTTTCCGGCGTTGAATTACCGGACGGATCAGGAGTTGAGAGCAGCTATCAAGGAGATCAAAGCATTTTCATCAAAACCGTTTGGGGTCAACTTGATTGTTAACAAATCCAATCCGAAGTATAAGCCCCAGTTGGAAACTTTACTCGAGATGAAGGTTGCCTACATTATCACTTCGCTGGGTAATCCCAAAGAAGTCATTGATACGTGCAAACCCCTGGGAATAAAGGTTTTTTGTGATGTGGTGGACTTGCAGTACGCTCAAAAGGTAGAAAGCCTTGGCGCCGATGCGGTGATTGCTGTTAACAACAGGGCGGGAGGTCATGCTGGGAATCTCTCCCCGCAAGAATTAATCACCCTGCTGAAAGGGAACTGTACCATTCCCATCATTTCCGCCGGCGGGATAAGCAAGGGTGAGCATTTGAAACAGGTAATGGACTGGGGAGCGGCCGGCGCTTCAGTGGGAACTATTTTTATAGCCTGTGAAGAGGCCGACATCACTCCTGAATATAAGCAGGCAATGATTGATTACGGTGAAAAAGATATTGTGCGTACTAACAAACTTTCAGGGTCACCGCTCACCGTGATTAACACTCCATACGTTCAACAGCTAGGCACGAAAGCCAACTTTCTGGAGTGGATTCTAAATAATAATAAAACATTGAAGAAGTATGCTAAAATGTTAATCGCTTTGCGGGGAATGAAAGCCGTGGAGAAAGCTGCGTTCGGTGCCACCTATAAAACAGTGTGGTGTGCGGGGCCTGCCATCGAAGATGTTCACAACATCCGCTCCATGAAGGATATTATTCAGACGCTTATTGGGGAATATAACGAAGCAAATAAGATCACCGCGAAGGCGCGAAGGCATGGAGAAATGCAATAAGAATGGATAAAAACTGCATTTTCTTTCGTCTCGACGACTCCGAGGTCAAATACAGGAAACCCACACAATGATCTGACAGAACAAATCAGTTAACTAAAACTTCAGCCATGGCAGCACTACAACCACATCAGGTAAAGGAAATTAATGAGCTCATCGAAAAAATTGAAAAGGCCGTCAAGGCAAAACATGAGATAGGAGCTCAAAGCAAACCAGTTTTAAAAAGCTTGCTGGTCGCGAATAAGATAAAAAAGCCGCCCCTGTTTTTTAAGTCTAGGAGAGAATATTCAGATCAGGTCATTTCTTATTTTGTAAATGAAAAAAAATTAAAACAAAATAAGTTTCATCGGAATGGTCAGGAGTTTATTTTTCTGCTGTAGTAAACTATGAAATACCTACTGCCTGCTGCGCTATCCGGTTTACTGCTTATGTATGCGGACATGGCAATATCACAAACAAGGAAGGAGGCACTTTTAGATCCGAAAGGCGGATGGTGGAAAACCAATTCACCCGATCTTTATAAAGTAAAGGTGACAACGTCGAAAGGAAGTTTTGTAATCGAAATCCACAAAGAATGGGCTCCTGTGGGAGCCAACCGCTTTTATAATTTAGTGAGCGCGGGTTTTTTTGATGATTCGCGATTTTATCGCGTTCGCAAAGGCACTTTTGCACAGTTCGGGATTCCGGGAAATCCGGAAATTGCAAAAATATGGCAACATGACGCGATGCCCGATGACCCTGTTCAGAAAAGTAATCGTAGGGGTTTTATCGCTTATGCTATGACAGGACCCAATGCGCGAACTACCCAATTGTACATTAATATCAAAGACAATCTCCAACAGGATGAACAAGGTTTTGCACCAATTGGGCTGGTGATGGAAGGTATGGAGGTATTGGACTCCCTGTACGCTGAGTACGGCGATACAGCGGGTGGCGGTATGCGTGGCGGCAAACAAAGAAGACTCTTTGAAGAAGGAAACGCATATCTTGATAAAGAATTTCCTAAATTAGATAGACTCCTAAAAGCAGAAATAATTAGGCCATGAAAAAACTAAGTTTCATTTTACTGTTCTCGGTCCAACTTTGCCTGGCCCAGAACAACCCCAAACCTGTTGAAGGCGATTTTATTATCAATAATTTTAAGTTTTCACAAGGTGAGATCCTTCCAAAATTAAATCAACACTATATCACACTTGGTACACCCGTAAAAAACGGTTCGGGGATTGTCACCAACGCCGTTTTGATCATGCATGGATCAACCGGTACAGGTGGA
>JANYKP010000285.1 GCA_025358195.1 Cyclobacteriaceae bacterium | reverse complement strand
GTTGGGACTTTGCCTTTCCAATCAATAAAGCGCTATGGACGAGCAGTTATGTACTGTACACTGGGGGATTAGCGATTCAAGGGTTGGCTGCTAGTCACTGGATTATTGACATTCACCATCGACAATTATGGATAAAACCGTTTCTTTATTTCGGGATGAATGCCATTTTTGCATTCGTTGCCTCCGGGGTACTGGTAAAGATTTTGCTACGAATGAAAATAACAGGCAGCACGGGGGAGGCTGAATCATTATGGAATTATCTGTATCAACATGTATATGCAAGCTGGCTGGAGCCGAAGATCGCGTCCCTGCTTTTCGCGCTGACCCTCGTTCTGCTATTCTATGTCATCCTCCGGTGGATGCATGGTCGAAAAATCTTTATCAAAGTTTGAGCAATTCAGCGACGGAATTTTGTAATTTCACTTCGATACTATAGGCACTATGAAGTACCCGTTTCTTTTCCTGCTCCTGCTGGGTTCTTTTGCCGGTCTTTCACAAAAGCAGGGCTTGCACGGTCAGGTCTTTTGGGTGTCCGGCAACCAGATGCCGGGTCCGGAAGCTATCTTATCTCCCAATCAAGGCGCTATTCGAGAGATCTTGATTTACGAGCTCACGAGTTTCAAGGATGTTACACAGGTGGGCCCCTTCTTCCGCGATATCAAGACAAGAATGGTGGCCAGCATTGTTTCTAATCCTGATGGCACATTTAAAGTAAAACTTCCTCCCGGGGCCTATTCGGTTTTTACCAAAGAGAAAAATGGCCTCTACGCTAACCTGTTTGACGAAAAAACCAATATCAACCCAGTGATCGTGAAATCTAGCGAATACGCCTGGAAGACGATCACCATCGACTACGAGGCGGCCTATTAGCGCCCTTTTTCTATAATTTTTATAAGCCAAGCAACCTCGTTCACCAGGTTTGCATCTTATTGGCGAAACACTTTTAATGCAATTCCTGATTTACAGCGCGCGCGAAACGGAACTGATCGAAGGTTGCAGGCGAAATGAAAGCACTGCTCAAAAGGCCTTGTACGAGCAGTTGGCGGGCAAAATGTTTGCGCTTTGTTGCCGGTATGTCAAGGACCGGATGGAGGCTGAGGACGTACTCGTAACTTCTTTCACAAAAATCTTTGATCGCATCAACCAGTTTGAGGGAACGGGAAGTTTCGAAGGTTGGGTGAGAAGGATTGTCGTGAATGAGGCACTTTCCTACTTGCGAAAAAATAAAAGCATGTACCTGGAGACGGATCTTGCGGCTGCCGACCGTGAGCCTGATCTGGGCAACCTAAATAACCATCTCGAAGCGGAGGATCTTCTGAAGCTGGTAGCCGGACTGCCTGCAGGCTATAAGATTGTTTTCAACATGTACGCGATTGATGGCTTCTCTCACAAAGAGATAGCCGGGCAACTTGGAATAAGTGAGAACACGTCAAAGTCGCAGCTAAGTCGCGCACGAACGTATCTCCAAGCTAAATTACTGGAACAAGAGAAAAGTAGTCATCCAAATCAGAAAGAACGATGAGCAAGCTCGATGAATTCTTCAAAGAAAAACTAAACGACCATTCCATTGCTCCGCCAGGAGGATCCTGGAAGAGAGTGGAGGCTGGTCTTTCAAAAAAAAATAAAGCCTTCGTATGGTTACGGTGGGCTGCCGTCTTCCTGATTGGAGTGATGTTGCTGGGCACACTTTGGCTACAGCGTGAAGATCCTTCACCAATGGCTACCGATAAACAACCGCTGAAGCGGAACGTTGAAAAAGAAAATCAGCAAACCCCTCAGCCAACAATTGCCGAAACGAAAACTGAAACTAAAGATTCCTTACGGGAAAAGAAAAAGAACATAACAACAATCAAAGCAAATTTGCCAGTTACCAAGGAAGCAGTGAAGGAGGATGAGGTAATGGAACAAAAAGTTGCACAGGTGATGGAAGTCCAGACTCAAGCCACCGAAATGGACCAGATTGTCCATGAAACAAAGGGAATCATTCTGACTTACACACTTGACCCAATTATTGCACCTGCAAAAGAAAGTCCAGAACCTGCACTGGCCGTCGTAGTTGCTGTCACTGAAAAAAAGGGCAAGGGCTTCAAACGAATGGTGGACTTTGCCAAAAATGTAAAGAACAGTGAATCACCCCTGGGTGAGCTGCGAATTAAGAAGGGTGAATTATTTGCCCTTGATTTAAAAAAGAAACCAACGAGTAAAAAATAATAAGTATGAAAGCGAATTCACAGTTGAACGTAGTGTGCGTGATTGTAGTGCTGACCGGAATTCTTACGGCCTCCCATGCCCAGGCTCCAGATTCAGTAGTGATCCGGGTTGGAAAGGAAAGCCGGGTAATCTTTTCGATCAAAGATAAACGCGATCTGGAAACGCTGAAGCATTATGACTTCCAGGCCTTAATGGACGATATGGTCCAAAAACTGGAGAAGCGCGACACGACTGCGTTGACAAAATCATCGCGTGATTACCTAAAAGATTCTACAGCGTCCTCCGGCGCCATGAAACCTTCTGAAAATTGGGATTGGAAACGAGACCAGGATGACAATGAGAATAACAACGAACGCCGAGGCCGGAAATGGAGCCGCAGAACGCATCATTCGTTCAACATTGACGTTGGAATGAATAATTATTTACAGAACGGTTCATTCCCGGATGCAAGCAACCAACTTTATACCGTCAAACCATGGGGTTCGTGGTATGTAGGTTTGAATTCGGTCTTGCGCACGCGGGTTGCAGGCAAGTTTTTTGTGGAGTGGGGTGCTGGCGTCAGTTGGTACAATTTCAAGTTTGATAACGCCAGGGTGTTCCTATCAAAAGATAATACCGGGGTTATTTTTTCGGAAGATCCACGGAATGCTGATTTTACCAAAAGCAAACTCACTGCCACCTTTGTGAATGTATCCATGGTCCCTGTATTGGACTTTGGCTCACACCAAAGCAGGTCCTCGTTCTGGGATGATGACCACTCAAATTCCTTTCGCATCGGGTTGGGACCCTACGCTGGCTACCGCATCGACAGCTACACCAAACAAGTGTACATTGAAAATGGCAGCAAACACAAACCCCATGAGCGTGACAATTATTACCTGAATAATCTGCGCTACGGACTTCGCCTTCAATTAGGTTTTCGTGATACCGATATTTTTTTCAACTATGATATGAACGAGCTTTTTACGGAAGGTAAGGGTCCAAAACTGCAAGCCTTTAGTTTTGGAATAACATTGTAAGAAGTGAACTTGGCGCACGAATATGAGCGGGTCTAGCGGACCCGCTTATTTTTTTGATATAGGTCCCGATTGTTGAGAACCATGTCGCGCTCAGATCCACGAAGGTCCATGCGTCGGCAGAACGAGGAAGGGGAAGGCCACTGAATAACGGCTGCACTGGCAATCAGAATGAACAACCCGGTAAACATTGAATTCGCCGTGAGGTAAAATCCTACAGATGCGATAAGCCCGCAAGCGCAATACGAGGACAATTTCAGAAATGTTAAGAAAAAGAATCCATCCATCTTCATCGCCAATTCTATCAGCTTCCTTAACCTTCTTACCCGTGCGTTGTACAGCCAGTGAACGATCGTTAGGGCTATCAAAAAAATAATAACAAGAGCCGACAAGAGGAGGATTTCACTCTGTTGATCAGTTATGACTTGTTCATGATTACCCAGGTAGTAATACAAAAAAATGAACATGACCATCGGCAGCAGTAGGAGGATGAAGCCGATAGTCGTAAGTTTGTAAAAGTATTCTTTGATAGATTGGAATTTCATCCCGATATTCAATTGTTAAAGGTAATAAGTAAATTGTAGATGGAGCCCGTAGCCAACCTGACCCGAAAAGAACAAGTTATCCGGAAGGCGGCAGAGCTTTTCCGTGAAAAGGGCTATGCTGCGTCTTCCATGCGCGACCTCGCGCAAAAGCTTGGCATCGAAGCAGCCAGCCTCTATTCCCACATCAAATCAAAAGAAGAAATCCTTCAAAGTCTATGCTTTGACATGGCCACCGAGTTCAGGAAGTCGCTCGACGAAGTAGAACGCCAGAAAGGTCCCGCCAGCGAAAAACTTCGCCGGGGCATCGTCGGACACATCCAGGTAATGGCCAAGGACCTTACGGCTTCTGCGGTTTTTATGAATGAGCATCGTCACATGAGCCAGCCTTTCCTCCGCGAATTTCTCTTGCTTCGAATCAATTACATCAATCGGTTTAAGGATATCATCGAAGAAGGCATCAACTCCGGTGAGTTTAAAGATTCTATCGACAAAAAACTTGCCGTCATGACACTTTTTTCGTCTCTCAACTGGATGCCGCAGTGGTACGACCCTCACAGCAATATTGTTCCCATCGACCTGGGTCAGAAACTCGCGGACATGCTTGTGAATGGAATGAAGAGGTAAGTCTTCATTGTCAACTACCGGCAGGTTGGCAACATTCATTTCTTAAATAAGCAATTGTTCTTGCCCTTCTTAAACTTTTAAACTCCCATCCCCAATACCTGATTCTGCGAATCATTTTACCAATGTTCCTATTCCTGTCTGTACTGCATCCATAGCCAAATTCATTAAATCACGCACCTTTTCTTCCGCCGCTTTGTTACCTTTGCAATCGGTTGAATCATTAAAATTATGTACGGAGGAGGAAATACTTTTGAAAGTGTGAAAACCGACAGCGTAGCGAAAGAAGACCCAGCGAAGTTGGCGGAATTTGAAGCGCGCATCGCGCGTAGTGAGAAAATTGAACCTGCCGACTGGATGCCTGAACTCTATCGCAAGCAACTGATACGCATGATCGAGCAACACGGTCACAGCGAGATTATCGGCGCTTTGCCGGAAGGAACTTGGATCACCCGGGCACCCGGCTTTAAGCGGAAAATGGCGCTCATGGCAAAAGTTCAGGATGAAGTCGGTCACGCCCAATTGTTGTACAGCGCTGCTGAAACGCTTGGCAAATCGCGCGAGCAAATGATTAATGACCTCATCACCGGTAAGTCCAAGTATTCAAATATTTTTAACTACCCTACGTTCACCTGGGCCGATTGTTGTTTTATTTCCTGGCTGGTGGATGCAGGCGCAATTGTCAATCAACTGGCTAATGCCAAAGGAAGCTATGGCCCTTACTGCCGTGCACTGGATCGAATATGTGCAGAAGAGTCGTTCCATTTGAAGTACGGCCATCATTGTGTGATCTATCTCGCCGCCGGCACTGCAAAACAACGACAAATGTTTCAAGAGGCGCTTAACCGATGGTGGCCGCCAATGATGCACTTCTTTGGGCCTTCCGACAAAATTTCAACCCACACCGAAGTGCTGATGCGCTGGAAAGTGAAAATGGGGACGAATGATGAAATGCGAAACCAATTTCTCGACATGTATGTGCCGAAGATCCGTGAGCTTGGCTTCACGATTCCCGATCCTAACCTGAAAAAAAATACAGAGACGAATAAGTGGGAATACACGGAGCCCGACTGGGAAGAATTTAAGCGTGTTATCAATGGCGACGGTCCATGCAATAAAGAACGGCTCGAGGTGAGAAGGATTGCAGAGGAAAGAGGCACGTGGGTGCGGGAAGCCCTCAGGTCTCCAACGACTGCCTATGTCACTCCCCTGGCCTGATATGAACTCACTAGATCCCCGTGTACTACGGTTGCCAAAGGTGGGCGAGCCGGGCATCATCCAACCTAAAGTTCCCCTCGATCAGTTTGGTTCTTTTGAAGTCTTCGTGCAGCCGAAGGAAGGAAAACCGTTTCAACACGAAGGCATCGTCCATTCGCCGAACATAGAGTTGGCCTATGTACTGGCAAAAGAAACATTTACACGGAGGTTTACCTGCACCTCATTGTATGTAGTCGAAACACGGAACGTATTTGTCTCTATACTAACGGATGGAAATAAAAACGCTTACGATTTTATTACGGTGGTTCCACCCTCCGGAGAGAAAGAAGGTTATGAAGTTTATCATCTTCAAAAGAGGGGCAAACAGCATGTGCATGTCGGAGGTGTCAAAGCGGGAGGTCCCGAAGAGGCCATGAGTATGGCAAAACTAGCATTCCATACAGATGGAATTTACAATGTCTGGACTATCCGGCAGTCCGATATTCGCTTTACGAAGCCTGAAGAACTTGATCTTTGGATGACCCTTCCTGAAAAGCGGTTCAGAGATGCTGCTGATTATAAGGGTGGGGACAAACTGAAGAATTTTTTGGAAAAACAAAAAGCGGTATCATGAATTGGCGCGTGTATCAGCGGATCTTTGAAATAACGGCCGTGCTGGCAATGATGGCCGGTATCATCATGATGTGGATGCGCCAGGATGCCAATCACTTCATGGTGTACAGTGGTTTCATACTGTTAGCGACCGGAAAGCTGGTCGAAGCGATTAATTTGCACGATCCGAATTTTAGGATCCTCAAGATCGTCATGTGCTCAAGCATGTATGTGCTGGTCATGCTAAATTTAGTCTACCACATTCGATCAATTATGTATCTCCTTTTCCCGCTGGGAATTTATTATGGGTTGCACTATTGGTTGTTGTTTCAACAGAAGAAAATATGAATGAAGCCGCATTGAAAGAATTGCTCTATAAAATGGCAGATGATCTGTTGATCCTCGGTCATCGCAATTCTGAATGGACAGGTATGGGTCCGCTGTTGGAAGAAGA
>JANYKP010000255.1 GCA_025358195.1 Cyclobacteriaceae bacterium | reverse complement strand
ACCACCTTCTTATTTGACACTATTTTAGCCATGAATTGAGTAAAAGTGTTTAAAAATAGTCAAAATAGTATAATAATTAACCATTTTAAGAGGAATAACCAATGTTAAGAGTATCTACCTTTGAAAGAAAAATTCTATGTGGAAAGGTGTTTTTCCTGCTCTTACTACCAAGTTCAACGGCGATGATACGCTCGACTACAAATTGTTTGAGAAAAATCTGAATGCCCAGCTTGCTGCTGGGGTTGATGGAGTCATCTTGGGTGGATCGCTCGGCGAGGCAAGTGTGCTAAGCAACGATGAAAAATTTGACCTGGTAAAATTCACCATTGATAAGGTAGCCGGCAAGGTGCCGGTGGTCTTGAATATAGCTGAAGGCAGTACCCGTGAAGCAGTAAAGCTTGCGACACAGGCAGAAAAATTGGGATCGAAGGGACTCATGATGCTGCCTCCTATGCGTTACAAGTCCGATCATCGTGAGACAGTGAAGTATTTTAAGGATGTGGCAAAATCAACATCGCTTCCTATCATGATTTATAATAATCCGGTTGACTACAAAATTGAGGTTACACTCGAGATGTTTGATGAACTGGCGGAAGTATCCACTATTCAGGCGGTAAAAGAGTCTACCCGTGATGTGAGCAACGTTACGCGGATGATTAATCGCTTTGGTGATCGCTTTAAAATACTGTGCGGTGTTGATCCATTGGCTATGGAGGAATTGTTGATGGGCGCACATGGTTGGGTTGCAGGCCTTGTCTGCGCCTTTCCTGCCGAGACAGTCGCCATATTCCGATTGATAAAGGCCGGAAGGATTGCAGAAGCATTAACCATCTACCGTTGGTTCCTTCCGATTTTAGAACTGGATATTCATGCCAAGCTGGTCCAGTACATCAAGTTGGCAGAGACAGAAACAGGAATTGGATCGGAAAATGTTCGCGCTCCCCGTTTGACATTGGTAGGAGCTGAACGTGAATACGTGCTCAAGATAATCCGTGGCGGGATCGCCAGCCGCCCATCCCTTCCCGACTACAAGAAGTTATAACAATCTATTTTAGGCAAGCAATCTGTAATTTCTAATCTGTAATCACTCAATATGCACGTAAATCTGAAAGAAAAATTCAGCAAGTTCTCAGAACATTGGCATCCTTACATCATTGGAGAATTGAATGAGAATCATATCAAGATCGCTAAGGTGAAAGGAGAACTGATTTGGCATAAACATGATCATGAAGATGAGTTGTTTATTGTGCTGGAAGGAACGTTGATGATGGACTTCAGAGACAAGACCATTGCTACAAAACCTGGCGAAATTCTAGTCGTGCCAAAAGGAGTGGAACATAAACCATGGACAAGGGATGAAGAGGTAAAAATCATGCTGGTAGAACCAAAATCTACAAAGCACACAGGTGATCTCATCGTGGAGCAAACAGTGACCGACCAGAAGTGGATCTAAAATTAAAACAGCCGATTTATGTTTAAAGACATTTCAATAGCGGAGATTGATAATGTACTGAAGCAATCACACGAAGCTTTTTTACTGTATCGGCGCGTAACGGGTGAGGCGAAGGCCTCTTTCCTGGAAGCAATTGCCTCCGGTATCGAAGGACTGGGCAATGACTTGCTGCGAACGGCCATGGAAGAGACCAACCTACCTGAAGCAAGACTTGCAGGTGAACAGGCGCGCACGTGCAATCAACTTCGCCAGTTTGCTGCACTCGTGAAGGAAGGATCCTGGGTAGATGCTCGGATCGACACGGCTATTCCCAACCGTGTACCGCTCCCGAAACCAGACCTGCGAAAAATGATGGTACCGCTCGGACCCGTTGTTGTCTTTGGTGCCAGCAACTTCCCATTCGCTTACTCCACAGCCGGCGTTGATACAGCTTCAGCCTTGGCCGCTGGATGTCCCGTGGTATTAAAAGCACATCCTGCCCATCCGAAGACTTCCGAACTAGTCGCAGGAGTAATTGCAACCGCAAGTAAGAATACCAGCATGCCAGCACATACCTTTCAGCATGTGCATGGTTCTACTTTCGAAGCAGGGAAAGGATTGGTCCAGCATCCATTGACAAAGGCTGTTGGTTTTACCGGGTCATTCTCTGGTGGCAAAGCATTATATGATTATGCTACCCAACGTCCAGATCCGATCCCTGTATTTGCTGAAATGGGCAGCATCAACCCGGTATTTATTTTGCCTGGAGCACTGAAAGCCCGAGGTGAAAAAGTGGCCGAAATGTATGCAGCATCCATCACGCAAAGTGTGGGTCAATTTTGTACGAACCCAGGCTTAATGTTAAGCCTCTCGAGCCCGGAATTGAATCAGTTTGCAAAACAACTTGGTGAAAAGATGAAGATCATTGCACCGGGCACGATGCTTCATCCCGGGATTGCTTCAAACTATAAGAAGAACCGTGAGAAAGCCTTGGCACAAAAGGGCGTGTCTTTGCAGGCAGCGTCGAATGACGCACCCAAAGAAAATCAAGGCGTATCAACACTGGCAGTGGTACATGCATACGATTTTTTAAATAATCCCACGCTTGTTGAAGAAGTATTCGGCCCTTATTCCCTACTCGTGGAAGCAACAAACATAGAAGAGTTAAAAGCAGCAGTGCACAAAATTCCCGGACAGCTAACAGCCACCATCATTGGTGAAGAAGATGAACTGATTCGGTATGCCGATTTTATTCAGTTGGTGATGGAGAAAGCAGGCAGGGTTATTATCAATGGTGTGCCCACTGGGGTGGAAGTATGTCCATCCATGCACCACGGTGGTCCGTTTCCGGCTACAACCGATTCACGCTTTACATCCGTAGGCACCGACGCCATTAAGAGATTCGTCCGTCCGGTTTCCTTCCAGAATTTTCCAGACGCCCTTTTGCCTGTGGAATTGAAACAAAGTAACCCATTGGGGATTTGGAGATTGTTTAATAATGAAATTAGTAGGCAATAGGCAAACTGCAATAAGCAAAATTTGTGCGCACGTTGCCTACTGCTTGCTGCTACTGCCTACTTCTGCGTTTGAAATTGGAGTCCGTGATTTAACCAAGAATGTCCAGTAAAACCTTTTTCTGCATCGACGCCCACACTTGCGGCAATCCCGTGCGCCTGGTAGCCGGCGGTGGCCCATTGTTGGAGGGTAAAAACATGAGTGAAAAGCGCCAGCACTTTCTTCGTGAATTTGATTGGATACGCAAGGGCCTCATGTTTGAACCGCGCGGTCATGATATGATGAGTGGCAGTATTTTGTACCCGCCATCCGATCCAGCTAATGATATCGGCGTACTTTTTATTGAAACCAGCGGATGCCTTCCGATGTGTGGTCACGGAACTATTGGTACAGTAACAATCGCGATTGAACAAGGATTGGTGATTCCCAAAAGATCAGGCTTTTTGAATCTCGAGACCCCCGCCGGTTTAGTAAAAGTGGAATATAAACAGGAAGATAAAAAAGTGAAGTCGGTAAAAATACGGAATGTAAAAGCTTATTTGGCGGCTGAAAAGATTACCGCACAATGTCCTGATCTCGGAGAGTTGTTGCTGGATGTTTCGTATGGCGGAAACTTTTATGCGATTGTTGACCCCCAGGCTCATTTTCCTGGTTTGGAAAACTATACAGCTGATCAATTAATAAGCTGGAGTCGTGAACTTCGGAAAGACATCAATAAAAAATATCAATTCGTGCATCCGGAAGATCCAACCATCAGTGGCTGCAGTCATATTCTTTGGGCAGGCAAGGTAATCGATCCCAGCTCTACAGCACGTAATGCGGTGTTCTATGGTGACAAGGCCATTGACCGGTCGCCTTGCGGGACGGGCACCTCCGCGCGACTAGCGCAATGGTTTACAAAGGGAAAGATTAAACCCGGTGAAGCGTTTATTCATGAAAGTATTATCGGATCAAAATTTATTGGGCGGGTAGAGGAGGTAACAGAATTGGCAGGTAAACCGGCCATTATTCCAAGTGTTGAGGGTTGGGCGAAGGTGTACGGATATAATACCATCACGATTGACCCGGAGGATGATCCGTATGCGTTTGGGTTTCAGGTGATTTAGAGAGGGATACGGGATGCTGGTTGCTGGGTTCTGGCAACTTGATTACTGGGCACACACGGTATCCAAAATCCACAAAAAAAAAATGGAAAGTATAGGAATTATTGGAGGCGGTATTATTGGGTTGAGCTCAGCTTATTATTTGAATAAAGCGGGTTTCAAGGTCACCATTCTGGATAAGGGCGATTTAACCGATGGCTGTTCCTTCGGCAATGCCGGAATGATTGTTCCCAGTCATATCATCCCACTGGCGGCCCCAGGTATGATTTCCAAAGGGTTTCGGTGGATGTTTGATTCGACGAGTCCTTTTTACATCAAGCCGCGCTTCAGCAAGGACTTCGTAAAATGGGGTTATCAGTTTTATAAGCATTCCAACAAGGAACATGTCGCGCGTGCAATTCCTGCGTTGAAAAACATAAGTCTGTTCAGCAAGGCTATGTATCAACAGCTATCAAAAGAACTTCCATTTGATTTTGGTTATCAGGAGCGGGGGCTTTTGATGTTGTATCAAGGAGTTGAAACAGAGAAGGAGGAGATTGAAACGGTACACCTCGCCCATGAGGCCGGAGTTGAAGCACATATCCTTTCACTCACCGAACTACAGAAACTTGAGCCGGATGTACGTGTGCGTGCTCGTGGAGGAATTTATTATCCCGGAGATGCGCACCTGACACCCCGAGTACTCGTTGAGAAATTGATTCTTCATCTGAAACAAGAGGGAATAACATTTCATCGGAACACGAAGGTCACGGGGTTCCATTCTGAAAACAATCTTGTCAAAGCGATAAAAACAGATCAGGGTGATTTCGAGATCGATACGTTGGTAATGGCGGCTGGTTCGTGGTCCGGTGCATTGTGTTCCGTGCTGGGAATCGGTCTTCCCATGCAAGCAGGTAAGGGTTATAGTTTCACGGTACCGAATGTTGAGAAGAATACACGGATACCAACTATTTTTTTAGAAGCACGCGTGGCTGTCACACCGATGGGAAGTTCCCTGCTTTTCGGCGGAACCATGGAGATTGCAGGCGATGATCATTCGATCAACATGAACCGGGTGAAGGGCATTGTTGATTCAATTCCCAACTATTATCCCGACATGAAAGTTGATATTCCAAAGAAAGAAAATGTGTGGCATGGCCTGCGTCCCTGTTCGCCGGATGGATTGCCGTACATTGGCCGGTCCAGTAGATTAACGAATGTGATCGTGGCTACCGGTCATTCTATGATGGGCCTGAGCCTGGGTCCGGGTACTGGAAAACTGGTAAGTGAAATTGCTTTGGAAGAGAAATCAAGCATACCACTTCAGGCGTTCAATCCGGAGAGATATGATGATTGAATGGCAAAAAAAATGCCCCGACTAGTCGGGGCATTGAAATATTCGATTCCTAATGAAGTCGTATCTTAATTAGTCTTCGCGATTGAATC
>JANYKP010000232.1 GCA_025358195.1 Cyclobacteriaceae bacterium | reverse complement strand
GGTGCTGAGGGTCACCGTATCATCGTGCCAGTTTTTCATGAACATGCCGATGACTTCGTAGCCCTGCTCTTTCAGCAAATACGCCGTCACACTGGAGTCCACCCCTCCGGAAAGGCCCACCACTACCCGTTTACCTGTTGATGCAGGCTTCATAATTTTTTTGAAGATAAATTCTCACTCAAAAGTTCATTCACGATTTCGTTGAAGCGCTGCTTGAATTGTTCGTAATAGATCCCCGTACCAGGTCCCTCAAATCCCGTGCGTATGTGCTTTACTTTTCCGTCTTTACCAATAAAGATGGTGGTAGGAAAAGCCAACACATGATTCAACATGGGGAGGGTTTCTGCTGCCTTCTTCTTATCATTCACGCCCGCAATTACAAAGTCATAGGGAACGTCAAGCTTTGATTTCATCTTCTTCACCCGGCCACTAGCATACCCAAAGTCTTCCTTACGTTCATACGCCAATCCCAGAATTTCTACACCACGTCCCTGGTTTTCCCTGTACCAGTTCGACAAAAATTTTGTTTCATCCATGCAATTGGGGCACCAGGTGCCGAAGATTTGGAGTATGAGCACTTTGTTCTTAAATCGTTCGTCCGACGACTTAATCATATTCTGATTAACATCCGGAAAGTTGAATTCAATTTTATCGTACCCTTCTTTCAAATACGTAAGCGCTTCTGCATTTGGCATGATTGCGTTGTCATTCTTGACGCCGGTCCAGGTTTCATGGGCACTTTTACCGGACCAATAATCTCCAATCAGATAGCCTTCGTCATTCTTCACAGCACTGAAGAGAAAGGCATGATTGCCATCGAATGTGCTGAGGTATAATTTATCGTCCACCACATTTCCTTCCAGGTACCGATAGTCGCCAATGGGTGTCAGAAAAGTTCCTTCCACATGATTTCCCTTCTGATTAAAAATCCCAACGGAAAGCGTCGTGTCACCCTTGTCACCAACGAAGACTACACCATATTTTCCATTGAAATCAGTTGTTGCTTCATCACTCGCTTTTTCAAAGCGAAAATCATCACCGAACGAGGCAGTAAAAGGCAGTTTGAAACTCGGGTCGTAATTTTTGAAGTAAAAACCACTCAACGAATTTCCATTGACCTTGGCTCGTAACTCAGCATCAAAAATATGAAGGACCATCTTTACGGAGTCACCCAGGATGCTCACTTCGTCCAAGGTTAATTTCTCGGAGAAATTTCTGAGGTACACCTTATAGCTGCCCTGCTGATTTTCTACCTCAAAGGTGAAAGGAAGTTCCTGACCTTGTAGTTGGATGACACCCCTCCAGACTCCGGCTTTAAACTCGGCTGGGCCTTTGGAACATGAAAAAGCGATCGTGATAACAACAAAAAATGACAAAATTCTCATCGGGATATAGATTTTCAATTTAGAACGCAAAAATGCACCAAATGATTCTAATTTCGCTGTTAATCGGCCCTGTTCTTCAAATGACCCGAAACAATTACACCAATAACCATTTTCCATGTTTAAGGATTTAAAAGTACTAGAGTTGGCATCGGTCCTGGCTGGCCCCAGCGTAGGGCAGTTCTTTGCCGAGCTGGGTGCCGAAGTTATTAAGATCGAAAATCTCAAAGCCGGAGGTGACGTCACACGAGGTTGGAAAATATCTGGTGAACAGGAAGGTGATCGGTCCGCCTACTTTTGTTCGTGCAACTGGGGTAAAAAGTCAGTGGCGATTGATCTGGATACTGAGCGAGGAAAAGAGATCGTTCAAAAACTAGCGGCTAAATCGGATGTTGTGATTGCCAGTTACAAGACTGGCGATGCGGAGAAACTCGGAGTCGGATACGAACAACTTTCGACCATGAATCCGCAACTCATCTACGGACAGATAAGCGGTTATGGACCTGATAACGACCGGGTAGGGTACGACGCGGTAATTCAGGCCGAGGCTGGCTTCATGGATATAAACGGCGAGAAGGATGGCCCTCCGATGAAAATGCCGGTCGCGCTAATCGATATCCTGGCGGCCCATCAACTTAAAGAGGGACTTCTACTAGCCATACTGAACAAGGAGCGCACACGAAAAGGAAGTTTTGTGGAAGTGTCTTTAATTCAAACCGCAGTAGCCTCGTTGGCTAACCAGGCCACCAACTGGCTTGTGGCGAAAAAACTTCCAACACGAAATGGTTCAGCGCATCCCAACATTGCCCCATATGGGGAAGCCTTTGAGACAAAAGATGGTAAGCGAATTCTCCTGGCCGTGGGCAATGACAAGCAATTTAAAAATTTGTGTGGCTTGCTTGATAACGGATCATGGGCTCAGCTACAAACCTTTGCTAACAATGAGGCCCGCGTTGTCAATCGCCAGCAGCTAAGTAGCTTGTTGGCTACGACAATAAAAATGGAGAACAGTGCTGAGTTGTTGCTCAAGTTGCATCGGTACAAAATTCCGGCAGGCTTGATTCAGAATGTAAAGAATGTATTTGAAATGAGAGAAGCAAAGGATTTATTGATACAGTCTGGTAGTTTGATTGGTGTAAGAACCTATGTGGCAACCTCTCCGGGATTTTGTATGGATGAATTGATTCCGCCCCCACGATTTGGTGAGCACACGACGGAAGTGCTGGCAGGTTTGAATTTTTGATTCTTTTAGTAAAGCTCGTATGAAAAAAAATTACTTCTTCCTTATTGCGATGCTTATTGGCAGTAATGTCATTGGCCAACAGATTTCAAAAGAAACCTCCACAAATTTTAAAAAACTAAACTGGTTGGAAGGAATCTGGACGTTGACCAATGCCAAGGCGGGTCAATCAGGCTATGAACGTTGGCGTAAATCTTCTCCCATTGAACTACGTGGGTATGGTGTAACGATGAAAGGGACGGATACAATATTCATGGAGAAACTACGCATTCTCGTACGGGAAAATAACCTGTATTATGTAGCGGACGTTCATGAAAATGAGAAGACTGTCTATTTTAAACTTACTGAAATCGGCGATACGGGCTTTGTTTGTGAAAATCCAGACCATGATTTTCCAAAGAAAATTGCTTATCGGCTTGCCGGGGATAAACTAAACGCCACTATTTCCTGCAACGGGGAGTCAAAGGATTATTTGTTCATTAAGAAAGAGTAATAACGTTGGATTTGGGAGGACACAGAAAAAATTCGTGGTAATCTGTTTAGTCCGTGGCCTACGTATCCTTTCGAGAAAAACCTAAAATAGCCTCGGGGAAAAGTGGTATATTGCCGCTCTTTCTGTTGCCAAATCGCCTAAATAAACAAGTTAGCCATGCTTTTTGAATCGAATCCCTATGCTTCGCTTTGGAATAAGTACCGTCCGATGATCCTGAAATTGATGTTGGCTGCCGAAAAAGATCCACAGCAGTACAAATTGTTTTCACATGAATTTAAAGCGGTGGGTATAAAAGAGAAGACAGGATATTCATTTGTGCTGGAAGTTTCTCATGGAAAGGCCATCAATAAAATCAAAGGATCGACCGTTGCGAGGGATCTCCTGGGAGTATTGCAGCAATCGCAAAAGGCATCCCAACTGATGACGGAAGCGGTGTACGAATTGAAGTTGGATAAGCAATTTGTATTTCACGTGGCCCGCAAGGTAGAGGCGCCCGCTACCGAAGAAGT
>JANYKP010000206.1 GCA_025358195.1 Cyclobacteriaceae bacterium | reverse complement strand
TCACTTTGCGCATACAACAAATGAATCGGTTCTTAAATCCCTTCGCAATCATTTTGATTTTATTATTGACACTGTTTCAGCACAGCACGACCTTAATCAATACCTGGGTCTCTTGCGAAGAGACGGGGCCCTGATCGTTGTTGGTGTTCCACCGGCACCGTCAGCTGTCCAACACTTTTCTTTAATTGGCGGACGAAAATCATTGGGTGGTTCGTTGATTGGAGGAATCAGGGAAACTCAGGAAATGCTTGACTATTGCGCCGAACGCAACATCATGTCCGATGTGGAGGTGATTGCCATCAAGGATATCAACGCGGCGTATGAGCGAATCCTCAGGAATGATGTGAAATACCGTTTTGTGATTGATATGGCGAGCTTGTAATTGGTTGCTGGGTTCCCGGTGCCAGGTTCTTGCTACTGGAACTTATTACCAAGCTATTAGTATATATTAGAACTCTGCAAAATCTCTTAAGACAATCCTGCCAGTGCCCAGCAACCAGAATCCAGATCTATTTCACAAGTTTCTTATACTTAATCCTGTGCGGCTGATCATCCCCCAATCGCTTCTTCTTATTTTCTTCGTAATCACTAAAGCTGCCTTCATACCAGAAAATCTGAGAGTCTCCTTCAAACGCAAGGATGTGTGTACACACGCGGTCGAGGAACCAGCGGTCGTGGGAGATAATGACTGCACACCCGCCAAAATTTTCCAGCGCTTCTTCCAGTGAGCGAAGGGTGTTCACGTCCAGGTCATTGGTTGGTTCATCCAGTAGCAGGAGATTGCCACCCTGTTTTAGTGCAATTGCCAGATGGGCACGGCTTCGCATACCGCCGGAAAGTTCTTTTACTTTCTTCTGTTGATCGGTGCCGCTGAAATTGAATTTACTTACGTATGCACGCGCGTTCATTTCTTTTCCACCCAACAATATCAAATCATTTCCCCCGGTGATGGCCTGAAAGACGGAGTCTTCCGGTTTAAGATCATCGTGCTCCTGGTCGACATAGGCGATCTTCACCGTATCTCCTAGGGAGAATGTTCCGGTATCCGGTTTTTCTTTTCCAATGATCATTTTAAAGAGTGTGGTTTTACCGGCTCCGTTCGGTCCGATGATGCCCACAATACCTGCAGGTGGCAGCGAAAAGGTCAGGTTCTCATATAAAAGTTTATCGCCATACGCTTTGGAAACTCCTGCGGCTTCGATCACCTTGTTTCCGAGGCGTGGACCTGGTGGAATGTAGAGCTCCAGCTTCTCTTCTTTTTCGCGACCTTCCTGACCAATGAGTTTTTCATAAGCCGTCAAGCGCGCTTTACCTTTTGCCTGGCGGCCTTTGGGATTCATGCGCACCCACTCCAACTCCCGCTCCAATGCTTTTTGCCGCTTCGACTCGGTTTTTTCTTCGCTCTTCAATCGTTTCTGTTTTTGGTCGAGCCAGGAAGAATAATTTCCTTTCCAGGGAATGCCTTCACCGCGATCGAGTTCCAGGATCCAGCCGGCAACATTATCGAGGAAGTAACGGTCGTGGGTTACCGCGATGATCGTTCCTTTGTATTGGCGAAGATGTTCTTCTAACCATTGTACCGATTCAGCGTCAAGGTGGTTAGTCGGCTCATCCAGGAGTAATACATCGGGTTCTTGCAGCAACAACCGGCACAGTGCGATTCTTCTTTTTTCACCACCGGAAAGGTATTCTACTTTTGCATCGGGCGGCGGACATCGGAGTGCATCCATAGCGCGCTCGAGTTTATGGTCAAGTTCCCAGGCGTTCACTGCATCTAATTTCTCCTGGATAGCCCCTTGCTTTTCAATGAGCTTCTCCATTTTGTTGGGGTCCTCCATGACAGCAGGGTCTCCAAATTTTTCATTGATGGCTTCAAATTCTTTTAGCAGGTCGGCTATTTCTTTCACACCCTCTTCGACGATCTCTTTTACTGTTTTTGTTTTGTCCAGTTGCGGCTCTTGCTCCAACATTCCAACGCTAAAGGTTTGATCGGACACAACTTCTCCCTGGAATTCCTTGTCTATCCCCGCGATGATGCGCAAGAGCGAAGATTTTCCTGATCCATTCAGACCCAGGACGCCGATCTTGGCGCCATAGAAAAAAGAGAGATAAATATTCTTAAGTACTTGTTTACTGGGCGGATATATTTTGTTAACGCCCGTCATCGAAAAGATGATTTTTTCGTCTGCCATGAAGCTTTTTGTTAGAAGCGCAAATATGGTTGTTTTGGTCAATAGTCCATAGGTGGGGCGTGCCAGGAATCCTTAAAATGAGGTTACTTTTTCGGTTTTGAAACTATCGAAGCATGACTATTGACTATGTAGTATTTAATTCTATTTTTGCGGAAATTTTAAATGCGGACTATGTACTGGACATTGGAACTGGCATCATACCTCGAGGACGCCCCCTGGCCTGCCACGAAAGATGAATTAATTGACTTTTCCATCCGTTCGGGCGCACCGTTGGAGGTAGTTGAAAACCTCCAGGAACTGGAAGACGATGGCCAGCCTTACGAAAGTATTGAAGAGATCTGGCCGGATTATCCCACCAAAGAAGATTTCTTTTTTAACGAAGACGAATATTAATTGTCATACAAAGACTTCATAAAGAAAACAAACCCCTGAGTAAGCAGGGGTTTGTTGTTTATGGACATCGTTAAAACTCCTTGTACCTTTTTCTCCCGATAACTTCTATCGGGAGAAGCGTGACGGATTGAGGCTCCCACTCTCCTCCAGAGGGCCGGGGTTTATGATTCCACCAACTCCCTAACCGGGCGGTGGGCCGCAAGGGTTTGAATGGTTTTAAGAACCGAATCCGGTGTAACCGAAATACTGTCGATGCCTTCATCAACGAGAAAAGCTGCGAAGTCAGGAAAATCGGACGGCCCTTGACCGCAGATACCAACTTTAACCCCTTTTCTTTTTGCCGTTTTAATAAGACTAGAGATGAGTCGTTTAACGGCCGGATTTCGTTCATCATAAAGTTCCGCTACCAGCGAAGAATCGCGATCAAGTCCAAGGGTAAGTTGGGTCAGGTCGTTGGAGCCGATGGAGAATCCGTCAATATGCTCCGAAAATTCTTCTGCCATAATAATGTTGGATGGTATTTCTGCCATCAGATAAACCTCCAATCCGTTTTTTCCACGTTCCAGTCCGTACGCTTTCATCACCTCGTACACGCGCAACAATTCATTCACGGTACGACAGAAGGGAATCATGACCACCACATTGGTCAACCCCATTTTCTCACGAACACGCTTGATAGCTTCGCATTCCAGACCAAAGGCACGACGATATTTTTCTGAATAATAGCGTGAAGCTCCCCGCCAACCGATCATTGGGTTTTCTTCTTTGGGTTCAAAATAACTGCCACCTAATAGATTGGCATATTCATTGGTCTTGAAATCAGAAAACCGGACGATAACGGGGTTGGGGTAGAACGCCGCACCAATTTTTCCAATGCCAAAGGATAATTTTTGGACAATAAAGGCTTCTTCCGATTCATAACCTGTAATCAGGTGTTCAATCTTCTCGCTAAGAACCTTGTCGCCTAGTTCACGATGGTGCAGCAACGCCAATGGATGGGCCTGTACATAGGTGTTGATAATAAATTCCTCACGTGCCAATCCGACGCCCGCATTGGGGATATTGGAAAAGCGGAATGCCAGTTCCGGAGACCCTACATTAAGCATGATGGGTGTTGAAACTTGCGGCAATTCATTCAAATTGGTTTCTACTTTTTGAAAAGCAATGTCTCCCTCATACACATATCCAACATCACCTTCACAGCAGGAAACGGTTATCCGCTGACCATCTTGAAGCAAATCTGTGCCATTGCCCGAACCGACAATAGCAGGCACTCCCAGTTCGCGTGCAACAATCGCTGCGTGGCATGTACGGCCTCCTTTGTTGGTTACAATGGCAGATGCCTTTTTCATAATCGGCTCCCAATCAGGATCCGTCATCTCCGTAACCAATACGTCGCCTTGCTGGAAATCAATTCCATCATGTGAACCATCCCGGCCATCGAGCGAGTACATGATCACTACCTTGCCGGTTCCAATCTTACTTCCTACTGCAATCCCTTTTAATAAACGTTTTTCGGGCACGGGTTCCAGGATGTTGTATTCGACAAGCTTGCCTTCCTCGAGTTGCGAATGAATGGTCTCAGGACGCGCCTGGACAATAAAAAGTTGATTGGTGAGTCCATCAATAGCCCATTCTACATCCATGGGGCACCAATGGTTCTTTTTAGTCGAATAATAGTTTTCAATCATGCACACCCAACGCGCCAGTTCAAGTACCTGCTCATCGGTCAGGCAGAATCTTTGCTGATGATCTTTTTGAACAGTTACAATTTTCGTCAGTTCACCGGGGTCATCACCGTAAATCATTTTATGATCCTTTTTGCCAATATTTTTTTCGATGATGGATTCAAATCCTTTTTCCAGCGTAGGCTTAAAGACAATGAATTCGTCCGGTGAAACGGCTCCTTGTACAATTAATTCGCCCAACCCGTAGGAGCCGTTGATAATCACGGCATGTTTAAAGCCTGACTCCGTGTCAAGTGAAAAGGCAACTCCCGAGCTTGCCAGATCCGACCGCACCATTTTCTGAACGCATACAGAAAGTGCAATATCAAAGTGATCAAATTTGAAATGTTCACGGTATGAAATGGCACGATCCGTGAAGAGAGATGCAATACAATTTCTTACCGATTCCAAAATACCTTCCGGTCCGCGGACATTCAGGTACGTTTCCTGTTGTCCGGCGAATGAGTTATCAGGTAGGTCTTCGGCGGTGGCACTGGATCTGACGGCAACATCCGTTGCTTCCTGCCCATAGCGCTGTGACAAGCTTTTATAACGTTCAATAATTTCTTCCTCCAACTCCTGTGGAAATTTTCCGTTGCGGATCAGCTGACGTACTTGAGATCCTCCCTTGCGCAAGGCGATCAGGTTTTTAATATCTATTTCCCCAATAATTTTACGCATGGATTTCTCCAGGTCATTGAATTTCAGAAATTCCCAATACGCATCAGCCGTGATGGCAAACCCATGAGGAATAGCGATGCCGAGGCTGGAAAGATTTCTGATCATTTCACCCAGGGAAGCATTCTTTCCGCCTACCAGGTTTAGATTTTCAAGGGTTACATCATGTAGTTCAAGCGTGAATTTGCTCTTCAAAGGTTTCATAGAAAAGGTAGTTTTAGTGAAGTAGGACGTTTTAGATAAAAAACTGTTCCTACGACCTTTTCAATCGATTTCGGAGATTTTAAGACAATCCTGAATTAGCGTACAATTGAATGTAGAAGTAATTCTACATTAAGACCTGGCGCGCAATAATGCCTCTGCAACGATGAGGTCTTCCGGTGTTGTGATTTTTATATTCTCATAGCTGCCCTCGAACAATGAAATTATATGTCCTGCGCGCTCGGCAACGCTCGCGTCGTCCGTAAGACCAGGGCTTTCGTTTATCTGGTAAGCCTTCTTAATCAATTGCACATCGAAGGTCTGAGGCGTTTGGATAAGTCGAAACAATGAACGGTTCATCGATTTAGTAATATCCTGCCTGCGAGCAATGCCCTCTGGCAGCGAGGCCTTCTTGCGGTCTGAACTATCATCCGATAGCGAGTCCTTATCAGTCATGCGAATGGATTCTTTAAGTCGGATGGCAGCTACAGCAGTCTTTTGAACAGCCGCCAGTTGGAACGAAGCAGCAATGATATTTTCACTTACCAATGGACGAACGCCATCGTGGATAGCCACTAAACCATCGCCGTCTATTTTTGCGAGGCCATTTCGCACCGATTGGAAACGGGTTTCTCCACCTTTCTGGAGAATAACAGGTTTGGTGAAACGATGCCTGACCACCAGTGAGTTCCATGTTTCAAAATCGTCTTCCGCCAGTACCAATACGATTGACAGGGTGGGTGAGTACCGGTAAAATGCCTGCAGCGTATGAATCAAAATCGGAATGCCATTCAATTCAATGAACTGTTTGGGCAAGCTGTTCTTGATTCGAGTGCCTTTGCCACCGGCGACGATAAGGGCGTATTCGCGAGGGTTCAATAAGATTTGTTAATACCAACGGTAAAAATAACAAAGCCCCGCAATAATTACGGGGCTTTGACATCACGGTGGTTGATTGTTAAATAATCAGCATCGCATCCCCATAGGTGAGGAACTTGTATTTTTCCTTTTTTGCGACCTGATAAGCCTGCATCGTCAGGTCGTAGCCGCCAAAAGCACAGGCCATCATTAAAAGTGTGGACTCCGGCTGATGAAAATTAGTGACCAATGCGCTGCAGATCTTGAAATCATAGGGCGGAAAGATAAACTTATCGGTCCAGCCTTCCCGCTCTTTTAATCGATTGCTTGCTGACACTGCTGTTTCAAGGGAGCGCATAGAGGTAGTGCCCACTGCACAGATTTTATTTTTACTATCCAGCGCGTTGTTGACAGCCTTTACGGCATCGGGACCCACAATAAAATTTTCTGAATCCATTTTATGTTTGGTAAGGTCCTCGACGTCCACTGCCCTGAATGTACCCAGACCAATGTGCAGGGTAACGTACGTCATTTCAATACCTTTGAGCTGCATCCTTTTCATCAACTGCCGCGTAAAGTGCAAGCCGGCCGTGGGTGCCGATACCGCTCCCTTTTTCCTAGCGTAAATCGTCTGGAATCGTTCTTTGTCTGCAGGCTCAATTTTCCTTTTGATGTACTTTGGAAGAGGCGTTTCACCAAGTGTCTCGACGATTTTATCAAATGCTTCCGAATCGCCATCAAAAAGAAAGCGTATCGTACGACCGCGGGAGGTGGTATTATCAATAACTTCCGCCACAAGATCACCATCACCAAAATAAAGTTTGTTGCCGACACGAATTTTCCGGGCGGGGTCTACCAACACATCCCATAAGTGCATCTCTGCATTCAACTCGCGCAGAAGAAATACTTCAATCTTAGCGCCTGTCTTTTCCTTACGACCATAAAGGCGGGCAGGAAAAACCATCGTGTCGTTTCCAACAAAAACATCTCCCTCATCAAAATAATTGACAATGTCTTTGAAGATTTTGTGCTCAATCTTACCAGTATCCCTATGGATCACCATCATCCGTGAATCATCGCGATTTTCGGACGGGTGTAGTGCGATCAGGTTGTTGGGAAGGTCAAACTTAAATCCGGATAATTTCATTACTTTAAAAGTTTATAGCTGTCAGAATGTTTTTCTTGAAAGGGCCCTTAAGCAAAAATGGAAGGTCAGGGAAAAAAAAGGAGGAAGCGGGGTAATTAAACCGATTGGACATTTCATAAGCTTACGGGCTTTGGCCCCTTGTCGAATAGAGCCTGATTTTTAATGAGGTGCAAAAATAAGGAAACTGATATGAAATGCAACCCTGCAGACGTAAATCGAACAATCCTATTGTTAATCCATCGGTATTAAAATCGCAGTTATTCACAATCTTTTGAAAAATCTCAGAGTCCGTGCCGAATCTGGTCGGGGACCAAATCAAATTACCTCTCAAAGTCCGGTGATAGCCAATATCGGGTACCGAGAATGGATTGGAAGCCTTTATATGGATTCGCCACAACCGAAATCGATTATTTCACGTTTATTTGCCCAATGCTTGTACTCCGCCTGATCGCTGAGAGCTTTTTGTTCGCCTGGAAAGCGCTGAAATCGAATGTGCTTCGCACTATTCTTTCCCTATTGGGGGTCACCGTAGGGATATTTGCCATCATCGCGGTTTTCACACTGGTTGATTCGCTGGAAAAAAACATCAAGTCGAGTTTTGATTTTCTCGGAACGGGAGTGATTTATGTTAGCAAGTGGCCCTTTACCCCGGAGGGCAATGGTCCTTACAAATGGTGGGAATACTGGCGAAGACCCACGCCTTCTTTGAATGAGTATAAATTTTTGAATGCGAATTTGCGCAGCAAAACCGCGATCGCGATATACGCCGCTAAAGGCAACACAACCATCCGGCAGAAAAGCAACAGCATCGGTCAGATCGGACTTCGCGGTGCAGGAGAAGGCTACGATGAAATTTTTGAAATCAACATTAGCAATGGCCGGTACTTTACCCCGGATGAAGTGGAGGGTGGAAGAAATGTTGTGATACTGGGTCACGAAGTAGCGCTATCGCTTTTTCCGAATGACCGGAACCCCATCGGGGAAGATGTCAAAATCAAGAATTTAAGATATAAAGTTATAGGTGTGATCAAACGAGCGGGACAAAGTTTTCTGGGAACACCCAGCAATGATTACACGGTTATCATTCCATACAATTCGTTTCGGAAATTATACCAGACCGGAACGGGTATGTGGAATGAATTGCAATCCACCATTGGCGTGAAAGGGAATAGCTTTGACCTGGGCCTCGTTGAATTGGAAAATGAAATGAAAGGATTGCTGAGGGGAAGAAGAGGGTTGCGGCCGACCGAGAAAGATAGTTTTGCGTTCAACCGGCCGGAAGCTATCGCCAACGCGATCAGCGGACTATTTGATGTGGTGGGGATTGCAGGCTGGATCATTGGCGGGTTTTCAATTTTGGTGGGTGGGTTTGGCATCGCCAACATCATGTTCGTGTCAGTGAAAGAGCGGACCAGCATCATTGGTCTCCAGAAATCACTTGGTGCGAAAAACTATTTTATTTTGTTTCAGTTCCTATTCGAAGCTGTGTTCCTGAGTTTGATCGGAGGGCTGACGGGTATTCTATTGGTATTCTTGCTCACATTCATTCCGTTCGGGAGTTTAGAGGTCGTGCTGAGCATCAAAAACATCGTGCTTGGTGTAGGGGTTTCTTCCGTCATCGGGTTGATCGCCGGCATTGTCCCGGCGGCCGTGGCAGCCAGGCTTGATCCTGTACTCGCGATCAGATCAAACGGATAAGACAATAAAAAACGCCCTGATGAATCGAGGGCGTTTTTCTATTAAGAACCAGGAAATCCTATAATCCTATAATCCTAGTCCTCTTTAGCCTCCAGCACCTTCGCACCCTCCGGTGCCACAAGTTTTTCCTTGATCTTTTTCTCCAAATCCTCCATCAGTTCCGGATTGTCTTCGATCAGTTGTTTAACCGCATCACGTCCTTGGCCGAGCTTGTTGCCGTTGTAGGAAAACCAGGAGCCGGATTTCTGAATGACATTCAGCTCAACACCGATGTCGACAATCTCACCCGACTTGGAAATCCCCCTGCCATACATGATGTCGAACTCGACAACTTTGAAAGGAGGGGCTACTTTGTTTTTCACCACTTTTACTTTTACGCGGTTGCCCGTGATGTCGTCACTGCTTTCTTTGATCTGGCCAATTCGGCGGATATCCAGACGGACAGAAGCGTAGAACTTTAGCGCATTGCCACCCGTGGTGGTTTCTGGGTTGCCGAACATGATGCCGATCTTCTCGCGCAACTGGTTGATGAAAATACAGGCACAGCCCGTTTTACTAATCGTACCGGTAAGCTTTCGCAACGCCTGGGACATCAATCTAGCCTGCAGACCCATTTTGCTTTCCCCCATCTCACCTTCCAGTTCAGCCTTTGGGACAAGGGCAGCAACGGAGTCGATTACGATGATATCAATGGCGCCAGAGCGAATAAGGTGTTCTGCGATTTCAAGGGCTTGCTCACCGTTATCAGGCTGTGAGATCAACAGATTCTCTGTATCAATGCCAAGTTTTTCAGCATAGGCTTTATCAAAAGCATGCTCGGCGTCAATGAACGCTGCAAGCCCGCCTTTTTTTTGTGCCTCGGCAATCATGTGCAGTGTCAAGGTGGTTTTACCAGAGGATTCCGGTCCATAAATTTCAGTCACACGACCACGGGGGATGCCCCCAATGCCCAAGGCGATATCCAGTCCCAATGATCCAGTGGAAATCGCCGGTACATCCATGACCTTTTTATCGTCCAGTTTCATCACTGTGCCTTTCCCGTAGGTTTTCTCAAGTTTGTCGATGGTTAGTTGAAGAGCCTTTAACTTTTCTAACTTTTCCTTGTTGTCGCCTTTGTCGCCTTTGTCGCTTTTGTTGTCGCTCATATGTGTGTGTAGTTGATTACGCTGT
>JANYKP010000021.1 GCA_025358195.1 Cyclobacteriaceae bacterium | reverse complement strand
CCCAAACAATACAATCCAGACTCATTATTATCGCTCTCGTAATACTGACTTCTGGATGTGAAAGTTTTGTCGAGATCAGTCCACCAAGGACGGAGTCTGTGAGCGCCACCGTTTATGCTGATGATGCATCAGCCGTATCCGCAATAAGAGGCATCTATCATGAAATGAACAGAACAGGATTTGCAAGTGGACAGTTCTCAAGTGTCACGGTTTGTGCTTCAACGTCTTCCGACGAATTGAAGAGCTTCAATGTTAGCCTGGATGAATTTTATAATAATTCGATTACCCCGACAAATACAATAGTCGGGGGAAGTTTGTGGACATCCCTTTACAAGTACATCTACTATACAAATTCGGTTATTGAGGGTTTACAGGCATCGTCTGGAGTGAGTGCAACGATGAAGAAGCAACTGGAAGGAGAGGCGAAATTCCTGAGAGCATTCTGTTATTTTTATCTGGTGAATCTGTTTGGCGATGTGCCCTTGATCCTGACGACGGACTATAGAAAGAATGCAGTTTGTGTTCGCAACACCAAAGCTGAAATCTTTGCGCAAACAATTATGGATCTGAATGAAGCGCAATTGTTGCTGAGTTCCGATTATCTATTTACCAGTGGCGAGCGGGTCCGGGCAAATTCAGGAGCCGCCTCGGCATTACTGGCAAGAGTGTTTCTCTATACCAGTGACTGGAACAAAGCCGAAGTTCAGGCTACGACAGTGATTAACAACACGTCCTTGTTCAAAATTGTCACCGTCCCGAATGCCGTTTTTCTGAAGAACAGCAATGAGGCAATCTGGCAACTGATGCCCATAACGCCATTAGCGAATACCTATGAAGCACAGTACTTTGTGCCTACTTCTCCCACTTCTGTTCCAGCTTACGTATCAATAACGGATCAACTGAACAATGCCTTTGAGCCAGGAGACAAAAGAAAAATCAACTGGATATCCAGCCAGACCGTATCAGGAACTACTTATTATTACCCCTTTAAATACAAGGTAAGCAAGGCAGGATTTCCCCTTACAGAGTATTCAATGGTTTTACGGCTGGCAGAACAATATCTGATTCGTGCCGAGGCCAGAGCCCAGCAGAACAAGCTGCCAGAAGCGGCAGCTGACATTGATGTTGTTCGTCAACGTGCAGGGCTACCGTCAATCCTGACAATTATTCCGTCAGTTTCCCAGGACAATGTACTTGCCGCAATTGAGCAGGAAAGAAAGGTGGAATTGTTTACTGAATGGGGTCATCGCTGGTTCGATTTGAAAAGATGGAATAAAGCCACCAATGTATTGCAGTCGCTAAAGACCGGATGGGCCCCGACAGATGTGTTATATCCCATTCCACAATCAGAATTGATCAACAACCCGAATCTCAATCCGCAAAACCCCGGGTATTGATCCTGCTCGATTATTAATTATAAATTTCAAAGTCAGCACCATTCGATTGGAATCATAAAGGAATCTGAACAGTTGATCAGAATCAAAACCTGAACAATGAAGAACGTATTGATCACTATTCTGTTGTTATTCGATTTTCAGAATGCTGTGAATGGACAGGAGCAATTCCCTGCGTTGAATACCAGGGTAGAAATCGGGAATTCTGTTCCTGACTACATGTTTCGCAACATCCTGAACTATAAAACCAGGACAGCCCGCATTTCGGATTTCAGGGGAAAGTTGTTATTGCTTGATTTCTGGGCGACCTGGTGTACACCCTGTATAGCTGGAATGCCAGGGATGCATGAATTACAGGAAAAATTCAAGGACAGGATACAGATCATTCTTGTCAATGACAATGAAAGCCCAGTGCTTGTAGACCGGTTTGTGGCAAATAGAAAAAAAACCGCCAGCTCAAGGATTACTTTACCCGTTGCCTACAGCGACAGCCTGTTGAGCAAGAGTATGTTTCCCCATCCTGGCATACCGGCGATTTTCTGGATTGACAGTGAGGGAATATTAAGGTATAAAACTTCCAAAGTGGAAGTTAATGAAAGGAACATCGGGGCTTTTTTAAATGGCAAGCCAATCGCCTTTGAATCAGTGACTCCCATGGTTTCACCTGAAAAAATGCGAAATGATTCGAGCATTTTATGGCGTTCAGAAATCCGCAAAGGAGCGGCAGGTAGCAGTCCGGTTTCGAGATTATTTGTCATGAAAAATGGATTTTCCGGCGTGGCCACTTTCAACACCTCTGTCCTGGACATGATCAGGTTTGCATACGGAATGGTGCATCCGGCTGCCAATGGATTTGGTTATATCGAACGTCAACCCGTCAACAGAACTATTGTTGATTCCAGGCCCGGTGGTAATTATGGCAGACATATGAAGAATCATGAACAATCAACCGAGGTGTACTCCTATGAACTTGTCGCCCCGTTATACACGTCAGGTGAAACAATGCAGGAAGTAATGCGAGCAGATCTTGAGAAATGGTTTGACTTCAGAGCGGTCAGAGAGAAAAGACTGGTAAAGTATCTCGTTTTGACATCGCTCGATACAACGTTAATTGCCTGGAAGGGAGGTGCCAAGGTATGCAGAATCAGTGATACGGAACTGGAATTGAACGGACTGACCATTGAGTATATGCTTGGTACGATAGACTCGGACCTTGAGTCAGGCCGTTCAAACTTCCTGCCGCCATACCCGATCGTGGATGAAACAGATTTTAAAGGTCCCGTTGGAGGCATCCATATTGAGTCGACAGATATGAATGATTATAAGGCGTTGGACAGGGCCTTGTCAAAATACGGCTTGCGGCTGCAACTGATGGACGGGAAAATTGAAATGCTTTCCATCCGTCAAAACCGACTTGCTGAATCGAGACCCGGATCAGATAAATGATAGTAAAGTATCGGAGCCACTGTGTGGTCTCCGATACTCACCAGGGATTTAATTCGGAGTTACCTTCAACACCCCGCCACATGACATACCATTTTCATAGGCCCACGTACCTGTACCGGCAATGGTACATTCCGCGCCCGTCGACTGGGTATAACAAGTCCCCTCATTCAGGGATTCAGGTGTATTGCAGGTCGTTGCCCTGCCGCCAAAATTGGTGCCTGAATCATCGAGCTTTGCAGCTAACGCCACTGTCAAGGTGAATGCAAATGCACACACCATTGCAAGAATTTTAAACTTTTTCATAAATAGTTGTTTTTAGTTATGACCTACTCTGTTTCGGGTTTTCAGTCGTTTGTCCCTGTACCAACCTGGTATGGTACAACCTGTCATGTCAATGACAGGTCAATTTTACAGGCCTTGTAAAATGTTTTTATTGTCTGGTTTTATTGCCTGAAGGCATTCGTCGATCAGATTGTACAAATCATATCCAATCAGGTAATGATCAAACAATACAAATAGTTTATCGTTAAAAATCCTGAATTCCCGAAC
>JANYKP010000147.1 GCA_025358195.1 Cyclobacteriaceae bacterium | reverse complement strand
ATGGCAGCTTCACGACTCAAAGGCTTGGATTTCCTAAGCAACTCTTTCCAAACCTTGTCAGCATCTGCGTTTTCAAACGGATTAGCAGGAAGAGATTTTACGGATTTCATAACTAGGTACTCACTGTTTTTTAATCTTTTTTTTGGTTAACGCTTCCATTGAACGCATTGCCTCTTCACGCGAAACTCTTGGGCCCTTGTTTTTCCTGATTTCAGTCCATACTTCTTCAGGGTGGCGGCCGTCAAAGGGGTTGTACACAGGTTTTCCGGCTTCCTTTTTTGTGTTCTTCATGGTCTAAAATTCAACTTATATTTAAAAAAGTAAAATAGAAACTTTACGTTAAAGTTAATTGAAACCAATGAAAAAAATCTACAGTTTTTGAAAGAAATCTTCGATAATGATTTGAATGCCATCGGCAACCTTAACCTGGAGAAAGCGGATTTCAAGGCCATCGCTATAGAGAAGTATTTGGAGAAATCTGTACTTGCTGCTGAACCCGATCAAATAGTAATAGATACCCGGCTCTGGCATGCTTACGGGTTCCCATACGGTGTGTCTGGCGTTGCCCCCCAATACATAAAAGTGATTTCTGCATGGGATATTTTGTTTCTTTGAAGGTCGCCAGCCAGAAGCTCGTTGAAATTCAATTTGAAATCCATATAACCCCAATTTGTTTTTCAAAAGTCAGCCGAAAACACTTTCTACCGGGATTTCTATCCTGAAGCTTAAATCCATTAAGGAAAACTACAGAATTGCCGGAATTAGGAAGATGATATCCCCAAAAGGAATTCCTGATTCATTCATCGGGCCTAACAGCGTTGTGGCAAGGGCGAATGAATTTCAGATTCGTTCATCACAATCGCTGGTGAGTATTTCCACTAAAAAACTTCCTCAACCTCGGAAAATTCAAGTGAGCTTGTGTCGCACATCCTGGCTAAATCGCAGGAAGAATTTATCCGGTGAAGGGCGTTAAAATGAACGAACTGGATGTCCGCGCCTGGTTTCATGAACGGCGCGCGGGCGCATGAGGTGGTACCACTGTCCCTTTAAAATTTGGCGACTCTTTGCAAAAAAAATAGGCTCCAAAAACGGCTTTTTTACTAGCTCCTATAGGGTTCATCATCCAACAGAATAAGGGTTGAAATAAAGAAAAGCCGCCGATACCGCAGCAGTTGGAGCTCTTCTGAGGCCAAGTCTTCAACCTAGACGAAAAACATACTTTTTGTAACCAAGTAAATTTAAAATAAAGAGTTAGAATTGCTTGGTAAGCAAAAACACTACTGGCATCACCACTACTTCTCTAGTGTATCAAAGATCGTTTGGTAAAAGCAAAGGAATTCCTCTTCTATTCTATTAGTTAGTTAATAACCTAGGACAATCAATCCCGCCTCACAACCGTAGCACTGGCCTGAGCCGTGGGAAATACCACCAGGTCGGCCACAACAACATGTGCAGGCCGGGTCAACGCAAATAAAATCAAGTCGGCAATATCATCACCGCGTAGCGGCTCCAATCCTTTATAGGCGTTCGCGGCACGTTCTGCATCGCCTTTAAATCGCACCAATGAAAACTCTGTCTCCACCAACCCTGGCTGGATAGCCGTGACTTTTATGCCGGCGGCGTTGAGGTCAATGCGCATGCTACGAGTCAGAGCCTCTACCGCGAATTTGCTGGCACAATAAACGTTTCCATTGGCGTACACTTCCCGCCCTGCGATGGAGCCAAGGTTTACCACATGCCCGGATTTCCGGTCTACCATGCCAGGCAATATTTCGCGTGACACATACAACAATCCCTTTACGTTGATGTCGATCATCGCGTCCCAGTCGTCCACGTTGCCGGATTGTATCGGGTCAAACCCGTGAGCGTTTCCGGCATTATTAATCAGCACATCGATGTTTTTCCAGGCAGTGGGCAACGACTGAATTGCGTTCACTACTTCCTGACGATTCCGTATCTCAAAAAGAAGGGTCGTTACATCGGTCATTACAGCCAATTCCGTCTGTAATTTTTCTAACCGGTCCTTTCTTCTTCCACAAAGAATGAGTTTGAAATTATTTTTTGCCAGTAGTCTGGCCGTCGCCTCTCCAATGCCCGAAGTAGCACCGGTGATAAAAACGATTCGTTTCGAATTCATAGCTTTCTTGATCGAGGTGAGAAAATAAGATCCGCTATCATTGAAAAATAAAATATACCGAAATGGTATTGGTGTTTAAATACTTCAACGGGGCGGCATAAACACTTGGATCAGGACCCAACATGTTTTGAAGGCCTTTAGAAAACCGGATCTCCTGGGAAAATTTGAAAAGGGGAAAATAAAAGTCAAAGCCAAAACCGGCATCCAGACTTATGTTCGTCGCGCGAATACTCAGGTTGGCCGTGGTGGATTGTACATCATTCTTGCCAGACGCTTCGATGGCCGGCGTGATCCCGCCGATCATATACATTCGCACGTTGCCACGACGTTGGGACTTATATTTCAACAAAATCGGAATTTCAACCATGGTGGTTTCGACCAATTGCTGGCGGGTGGTGTTGTTCGTATAGAAATACGTCAGTTTGTGGTTATAAAACCCTGCTTTGGGCATTACCCGAAGGTCGAGCACATCATTGAACCGGAGATTCACTAAAAACCCCAATGAAAACCCCGCCGAGAACTGCGGCTGAACGGAATGGACCGTATCAAAGGTCTGCGTTACAAACTGGTCAGAATATTTCAACTGATAGGCCGACGTGTGGAGACCAATCATAAATCCGTAGGAAATTTTCCGGGTATCGAATGCCGGATTATTTCGTTTGGCCCACTTAAAGTGTTGTCCATACGAAAGTACCGATACGAATATCAGCAGTACCGTTATTTGGTACCCCAGTAGAGAGAACTTATTCCGAATGTGAGTGGGTTGCATTGCGGATTTTTATATCCTATATCCGATAGAATTTTAACAAAATCTTTCCCATCCGGAAAAGCCTGAACGGACTCGGGAAGGTATCGGTACGCTGCCTGATCACGCGAAACCCAACGGCCAATCAACGGCAAGATGGTTGTAAAATAAACGCTGTACAACTGCTTCATCGGGAATTTTGATGGCCGGGAGAATTCCAGCACGATAACCTTGCCACCTGGTTTCACGACGCGAAGCATTTCGGTTAGGCCGCCTTTCATATCCTCAAAGTTCCTTACCCCAAAGGCAACGATCACCGCATCGAAAAAATTATCCGTAAAGGGAAGATTTTCAGAGTCACCCAACCTGAGTTCAATGATTGAGTCAATTTTTCTTGTGCGCATCTTTTGCCTGCCTACCTCCAGCATCCCCTCCGAGATGTCAACACCAATGATCTTTTCGGGCTTCAAGCTTAATGCTTCGATTGAAAAATCGCCGGTTCCGGTTGCCACATCGAGAATAATCTTTGGCTGAAGGTCGCGTAGCAAGGAAATTGCTTTCTTTCGCCAGAGAATATCAATACCCAGGCTTAAGAAATGATTAAGAAAATCATAACGCCCGCTGATACTGTCAAACATCCGGGCCACCTGCTGTTTCTTGGTCGACGAATCTTCTTTATAGGGAACTACCATGGGTGAATGACGAATTTAGAATGACGATCCCGATAGCCTCTATCGGGAGGGAGGCGATTTACAACTTTAATTTTGAATAACATGTATCTCCGCTCTTCTGTTCAGCGCCTTGCCATCTTTTTTATCGACATCTGAAACCACTGGTTTGTTGGAACCCCAGCCCTTGACCTTGATACGTTCCGGCTTTATCCCTTTTGCTTCAAAATAAGATTTCACAGCTTGTGCACGTGACAAGGATAATGCCTGGTTAAACTCCTCCACACCGATGTCGTCCGTATGGCCATCGATCTGAATAATTGAATTCGGTGTCTTTCCAATTTCTATAAGCACGCTATCCAACCGCGGTCTGTCAGCGGCGGGCCATTGGGCAGACCCAAAAGGAAAATAAACTGCAAGCACCTGGCCGGAATT
>JANYKP010000140.1 GCA_025358195.1 Cyclobacteriaceae bacterium | reverse complement strand
GACATCATATTGCTGGTATTGCAAGCGATTAGAGTAGCTCGTCCAGCCCGGAGTTAAATAAGCATCACCGACACGTTTTCCGTTGATGCTTGCTTCGTACAGTCCTTCAGCGGTGATATAAGCGGTAGCCGATTGAATTTTCCTGGAGGCCTTAAATTCTTTACGAAATAATGGACTTGGGCGATCAACCGTATCTTCTTTATATCCAACCTGGATCCATTTGGCTTTCCAATCGCTAAGCTGCAGAAGTCCCATTTGCCAAAAGGCTGGATCACTCCATGGTGAGGTGTTGCCCTTTTGGTCCCATACGCGCACCTGCCAGAAGTAATTTTTGCCGGACTCAAGTGGCGCTCCACCATATTGTACATAAACAGATTGGTCGGAGAGAACTTTCCCGGTATTCCAGGTACCTCCTTTTTTTAAGCTCGTCGGATCATTGCCCACACGGATTTCGTAAGCCGTTTGCATCACATTTCTTTTATCCGAAATCAATTGCCAGCTAAACCTCGGCTGACGTGTATCCAGGCCAAGGGGATTTGAAAGATTTTCACACAATGGGTTTTGTACCGTCACCTGGCCGGTAGCAATAAGGCTTAGCAATTGCAAGCCCATCGAATAGAGAAATGTTTTCATGTCAATGGAATAAAATGGTTGATAAATATCGCAATGATTCGGAACAAACTAGCTCCTACCAAAAAATATATATACTTGTTGGTACTTTTGAGGGATTGGCCGATGCCTGTTCACTTAATAATCTTACGCTGTGTACTATCCTGTTCTTGATATTCAGAATGCCTTAGATGGTGTTCTGTTTTCCAGATTACCTCACCTCTAACCCTCTCTCGAGGGGGGAAAGCTTTCCCCTTATCCTCCTAGGAGAAGGGCCGGGGGATGAGGTACGAGGTGTCTCAAGTACTCATTTATATACGTCTGAAGCTTTTTTCTTTTATACTGCATAATAAATCTCGGATGAGCGAGTGGTATTATTTCTTTAAACCAATGCTGTTCTTCATTCAATTTTTTAAGAAACTCAAAATTCTTTCCTTCTCCAATACAAAAACATTTTTCTTGCCACATGCCAATCGAAATTATTTTGGTGATTGATTCAATGATGAATGGTGTGACCGCTTTTTGAAGTTTCTTGTCGTCGTAGTAATTTATATTCTTCCCGTCTTTTGTGAAACCTAATGGGGAAACCGCTGAAATGAAATAATTTTCGTAAAATATTTTGGGACCCCCGAAAACTTTAATCATGTGGTAGATGAAATCGGCGGAAAGTTCTGCTTTCTTTGGAAATGTATTTTCTATCCCGCATACCGTTTGCAATTTAACCGGGTCGGTAAACGAAATACCGGTGGTGCCTGATCCGAACCTGCCTGGATTAATTCCTAGCAACAAGGTCCGCAACCGTTGATCGTGATAAAACGTGTGGTAGAATTGTTGACAAATGCTGAATGCATAATCCTCTTGATAAGGATTCATCACCCCGATTCCTTTCGGCAGTGCGGGTGTGATTCTCAACTGTTTGTAAAAAGCTAGAATGTTGTCGGCGATCATCCCTTCATGCACAATTTTGAAACCATAATGACTAAAAGTTAAAAACCTAAAGCTGAAAGCTCAAAGCTGGTTCGCTGCTTTCCATTTTCAACCTTGAACCTTGAACCTTGAATTTTTAACCTTGGACCTTGAACTTTCAGCCCCCAATCTCAAAAGCACTCTTATAAAACTCGTCTTTCTGTAAAAACTCAAGCAATTTTACATAAAACGGATGTGAACCGAGCGTAGCGCTGTCACCGATCATGATCAGTTTTCTTCTTGCACGAGTCATGGCTACGTTGGTTCTTCGGATATCACTGAGAAAACCCACTTCACTTTTGTCATTGCTGCGCACAAAGCTGATGGCTATTACATCTCGTTCCTGACCCTGGAAGGCATCGACAGTATTAATGGTGATCAGCTTGTGAAGGGGTTCAAGTACACTGGAAGCTTCTGCCAGTTTATGTAAGTGGTCAACTTGTGCCCGGTAGGGTGTGATGATGCCCATCGTTAAATTTTGCTCCAGCCATTCTTCCGGTCCGATGTCCTCCACCAACTTTTCAGTAAGCCGGATTAGTAATTGTGCCTCTTCTTCGTTGAAGCGGCTCAATGTCTCGGGATCCTGCGCTTCCGTATAACCGCAGCCCGCGGTGTCGATAAATTCTATCGGTGATTGATTAGGCCGGAGCAATTCATTTTTTACCGATTCGTGTGCAATTAATTCATCTTTATAAAAATAGTACGACGAAAACTTCATGATGTGTTGATGCATACGGTATTGAACCCGCAACATGGAAGATCGATCAGGATGTTTCAAAATTCCTTTTTCAAAGAGTGTCATCGACAAACCCGCCCTGGCAGCATCTGTAGATTTGATGGTCGGAGGCAGCTGACAGTGGTCGCCTGCAAAAACTACACGTTCTGATTTTAGAATGGGTATCCAGCAGGCAGGCTCAAGGGCCTGGGCGGCTTCATCAATAAATACAATTTTGAATTTTTTTCCACGAAGGACCGAATGAGAGGAGCCAACCAGCGTACAGCAGATTACTTGGGTTGTATTGAGTAAATCATTGACAATGTAAAACTCCAGCAAATCCGCATCTGACTTGAGCAAACGGACTTCTTCTTTTAGCAATCTTCGCTGTTCTTTTTCATGGTGACCAAAATTCCGTTTGTATTTGGAAGCCATGCCACGCAAATGCTCCAATTTTTTTCGGAGAACACGCAGCTCCGAAAAATTGGAATGAGCCGCGATACGTGCATCTAATGTTTTACTAAGCGTCTGTTCTGTTACCCGTGCCGGATGTCCAATGCGCAGGACATTCAATCCCTTCTCGCTAAGTTTTTCCACTAATAAATCAATGGCAGCGTTACTGGGCGTGCATACCAATACTTGCATTTCTATTTTAACGGTATGCAAAATACCCTGCACCAACGTAGTCGTCTTACCCGTGCCAGGAGGACCGTGGATGAAGGCGACGTCGGGCGAGTGAAGAATTTTTTGAAGGGCGCTGTTTTGACTTTCGTTTAAGATACTTGATGCTGGGTGCTGGTGGCTGGCCTGCACACCGAATGCGACTGATGGTGAGTTACTTGATTCTGGGTGAACTCTGCCAGTACCCGGCACCCAGCACCCAGTATCCCCTAATAATACTTCTCTTAGTTCCGCCAGCCGGTTACCCTCCGCTTTCATCACCGCCTTCATGGCATGCTCCATCTCCTTATAGGTCATATCATCAAACATCACATCCACCCCCAGCATGCCATCGTCGATCCAGGACGGAAGATCATCCCCGTTGACAGTCATGACCAGGGTATTATCGCTAACATAGTTTACGACCCCGTTGACATGCTCTTTTTCAGGTTTGCCGGAAGCATTGCTAAACAAGCTAACCAGTTTGCCGCTTTGAAAACTATGAGGTTGATCGAGATGATTGGTGCGATCCAGTTCAACGATGATCCGTTCTCCTGTGCCGATATAGTCCCGTTTAAGTCGGACGGGGTACCAGGTGACGCCTTCTTTCGTCCGCTGGCTGAGGGACCGAAGCAGTACCTTTTGCCTGTACTGCTCCAAATCGGCCTGGCGTTCTAGCTTGATGAGCTCCAAAGTTGTCTGAAGTTGCTGGATCGAATTCATAAAGACGGCAAAAGTAGTGATGGCCGGTGGCAGTTGATTTTTTATTTTTAGCTATTTTCAGGAAAAAAACCAGCGCAATGAATCGAGCACAAATGATACAAATGCTAAGCATGGGGGTACTATTCTTTTTAACATTCCATCTTCAAGCTCAACAATATGACGTTGTCATTCTCCATGGAAAGATTGTCGATGGTGCGGGGAATTCATGGTACTATGGCGATGTGGCAGTGAAAGATGGAAAGATCGCAAAGATTGGGAACGCTGCCGGCTGGAATTCCCCGCGTGTCATTGATGCAAAAGGCCTGATTGTTGCGCCTGGGTTCATCGATGTCCATACCCATATTGAAGGAAATGATTTGAAAGTGCCTACCGCTGGCAACTTTATCATGGATGGCGTTACATCCGTTGTTACAGGAAATTGCGGTGGCTCAAACGTTGATATCGCCAGATATTTCCGGCAACTGGACAGTGTAAAGACTTCCATTAATGTTGCTACGCTGATCGGGCACAACAGTGTACGAAGAAAAGTAATGGGGGATGGTCAACGCGATCCCTCTCCAGAGGAGCAATTGAAAATGGAAGAAGTAGTAGCCAAGGCAATGCAGGAAGGTGCGGTAGGCTTATCCACCGGGTTGATTTATGTGCCCGGAACTTATTCAAAAACCCCGGAAGTGATCGGTCTTGCAAAAGCAGCATCCAGGTTCAATGGTGTGTATGCCTCGCACATTCGCGACGAAGGAGATCATGTGACGGAAGCCATTGAGGAAGCCATTAATATCGGGCGTCAAGCCAACATTCCTGTTGAGATTTCACATTTTAAGGTCACCTACAAACCCAACTGGGGCCGCTCAGTCAGCACCGTGGCTCAGGTTGAAAAGGCACGCAAGAATGGGATCGATGTGACCATTGACCAATATCCCTATGTTGCAAGCAGCACAACCTTAAATACACAAATTCCCAACTGGGCGTTGTCCGGAGGAATGGATTCGGTGAAGATCAGATTAAAAAATCCGAAGCTGCGCCTGAAAATCAAGTTGGAAATACTTGAAGGTCTGAAGAAAAAGAAAATCACGAATTATGGTTTCGCCATCGTGGCGTATTATGCTGCTGACACGACATTCAATGGTAAGAATATTGCGGAAGTCAATCTTCTAAAAAAGAGAAAGCCAAACCTTTCAAATGAAGCGGAGACGGTTCTTGAGATGGTGGAAAACGGAAGCGCGAGCATGATTTATTTCAGTATGAACGAAGACGACCTCAAGCGAATCATGCAATACCCATTCAACATGTTTGCCTCGGACGCAGGTATTGCCCGTTACGGATCAGGCATGCCGCACCCGCGGGCCTATGGCACCAATGCCCGCGTGTTGGGTGAGTATGTCCGGTTAATGAAAGTGATTCCTCTGGAAGAAGCGATCCGACGTATGACCTCGTTGCCCGCCCAGAAATTTCAGTTGAAAGACCGCGGACTTATCCGCGAAGGTATGGCTGCTGATCTCGTCATTTTTGATGAAGGCAATGTTGGAGATCAATCAACATTTGTTAAACCACATGCGTATTCCAACGGATTTAATTTTGTAATGGTAAACGGACAGGTTGTGGCGGAGAATGGAAAACATACCGGGGTGCGGAGTGGTCAGGTGCTAAAAGGTCCTGGTTTTGGGTCGGGATCAAAGTAGTTTTGTGATTTTCGTTTGAAGTAATCGTTTTTCAGTTGGCGAACGGGTGAGGAGCATCGCATCTTCAAAGTACTTTTTTGCTTCATTCACATTCCAACCAGTTTTCCTTTTTGGGCCAGGTCGCCCATCCAGGTATTCAATTTTAGCATTTCGCCCCGCATCTGGTCCGGAGAGAGATTCGCGAAAGTTTCTTTGTTTTATTTGGCATCGCTTTCATACTCAAGTTGATATTTTTTTTGACCACATTCGAACGACAAACAGGTCTGGCCAATCTAGACAACTAAAAAAATAAAGTATATGAAAAAATCAAAACAAGACATTAGATGACGTAGAGACTGATTTTAACCTTAAAATAACTTTGAACAATCCTCACGATTTACCCCAAAATCCCTACTTTTACCTGCAACCAAAGCATTAATTAAGATGAAAAAAATACTTGTCCCTACCGATTTTTCCAAAGAGGCTGCTACGGCCACGGACGTAGCATTTGACATTGCAAAAAAATCAGGTGCAGATCTCATACTACTTCATATTGTAGAAGAAGCTACGGGTGGTTCCTTCAATGTGGCGGGCCAGGCGCCCTATACCGGCCGACAGGAGGATCGGCTCTTTACGTTGAAGCTTATCGAAAAATCCCGCAAACAATTACAAAAAGCCGTAGCAGATCCCCGCCTGGCGGCGGTACGAGTGGATGGACAATTGCGGATTGGGAATCCGTACCATGGAATGAAGACCATTATTGCCGAACAGAAAGTGGATCTTGTGGTAATGGGAACTTCCGGCAGGACAGGAATTGATGGAATGTTAATTGGTTCCAATACCGAAAAAATTATACGGACTTCTCATTGCCCAGTGCTTACTGTAATGAAGAAACCTGCTTCTTCGGATTTTAAAAATATCGTGTTTGCTAGCTCGTTATCGAAAGAGGAGGAAGTCTTTACGCGAATCATCAAGCGTACCCAGCAAATCTATAACTCAACAATTCATTTGGTACGAATAAACACACCCGGGGATTTCCAGCGTGACCATATCGTGAAAGATTACATGGACAAATTTGCCAAGAAGGTAGGTTTGAAGAATTATACGCTGAATATCTTCAATGATCTGACCATCGAAGAAGGGATTATCCGGTTTGCTGATCAAATTGATGCCGACTTAATCGCCATGGCAACACATGGTCGTTCAGGATTTGCTCACGTAATTGCAGGGAGCGTAGCCGAGGAAGTGGCAAGTCACGCTTCTCGTCCTGTTCTTACCTTTGTTGTGAAGCGTTAAAATTCTCAATTCTTTTCCAATAGTGAAGTCGTGCTCCCAATAAGTGGGTCACGACTTTTTCATAAGTTTTTTTTTGGATTACCTTTGAAAGTTGAAAGACTATTATAAAATGCTGCGTGTCAGCCGGCACGCGAGGACGGAGGATATCAAGCGTGCATATCGAAGGCTGGCGATTGTATTCCACCCGGATAAAAATCAGTCGGCAGAATCTTCCTCTCTTTTCCAGGAGATCAATGAGGCGCACGCGGTGCTGTCGGACCCTGTCAAGCGCGGACGGTATGATCAGTTGTTAACGGGTGGATTTATTTCGGAAGGTCCGACGCCTGGACAACGGTGGCACCGGGATCCCGCCTACCGAAAGAGGCACCAACCGGGCTACCGGCCGCCACCGCCACGACCGTCAGAGGCTTTGTTGATGATGGCCCATCTTCTAAAATACCTGCGGCCCATTTCCCTTGCCGGTGCCTTCTATTGTGCTTTTCTCTTGTTGGATTATACACTTCCATTTCGGGTAAGTGAGGAAAACGTACTACCCGAAAGCCGCCGGACTCATAACTGGAAATCCTATCATGTGCCCAACGTGCTGGTCACGGATAAGGGCCACCAATTTCCGGTGCCGTTTAATGGAGTTGATTATTTTCCTGTAAATTCACAGGTGAATGTATTTACTTCTAAACTGCTGAACGTGCTGGTGAAAGTGGAAGCAAAAAATAAAAGTTTCACGATCCATCGCCTGGATTCCATCTATCAAAACTTTTTATGGGTGCCATCAATTTTACTGATCGTCTCGGTACTAGGTTTGATGCTCAAGAATGGAATCGAATTCAGATTTAACGTCGGTGTTTTAATTTGCTTCGTGTTATTCTTTAACCTGGTGTTCTTAATTTATTCCATTTTATGAAGAAGAATGATTGGAAAAAACGTGAAGGAGTAGTTTATTCAACAGACACAGATTTTTCTTTTCAGCAGGCGGCTTCTTCCGCCACAGACACGCTGCCTCCTTCACAACAAATACTTTATGTCATACTGGATAAAAGCGGAAGAGCCGGCAAACAAATGAGTATCGTTTCAGGATTTGTTGGTACTATCGCAGACCTTGAGGCGCTAACCAAATTGTTGAAAACAAAATGTGGTGTAGGGGGGTCTTGTAAGGATGGAGAGATAATGATACAGGGAGATGTCAGGGATAAGCTCGTTCAAATCCTTTCGCAAACGGGGTATAGAGTTAAAAAAGCGAGGGGATAAGTCAAGGGGCGTCCCATTCCCAGAGCCCATACAGAATTTTTTTACTGATGGATGACCGAATTGTTTCAAGCAAACCATGATCTGCGCGGCATTTCAGTTTTTTTACAATTACTTACGAAGTCAGTTAGGATGAGCGGCTAAAGGAATATTCGAACATTAGTCCTTTACACACCTGACTGAAAACCCACCCGACTTGGGGAAATCATTGACGGCTACACCGGGACCACTATTACTCAATAGACGAT
>JANYKP010000062.1 GCA_025358195.1 Cyclobacteriaceae bacterium | reverse complement strand
CTCCTTACTTTTTCGGGCCTGGCCAAGGAAGATAAAAAATTTGGTAAAGTTGACCTTAATCAAACCTTAAAAAATATTATTGAAGATTTTGAAGTGACCATTGCCAGAAAGAAGGCGATTGTCACTTCAAAATCTTCAATAATATTTTTTAAGGTTTGATTAAGGTCAACTTTACCAAATTTTTTATCTTCCTTGGCCAGGCCCGAAAAAGTAAGGAGGTCCTTGATGAGCGTTGACATGCGGAGAGCTGAAGCGTTTATCTTGCTGGAATACTTTTTCGCATAATCATTCAGATTAGCTTCCGGGCCAGCGAGGAAATCTGAAAAAGTTTCGATTTTCCGGAGCGGCTCCTGTAAATCATGACTGGATATAAACGCGAATTGTTCGAGCTGTTCATTCACTTTCTTCAGTTCCCGCTGTGATTCATTCAACTCATTATTTCTCTTTGCCAGTTCCTCATTGGTGGTGGTAAGTTCTTCATTGGAAGATTGCAATTCTTCTGTGGAAGCCTGTAGTTCTTCATACGTCGTTTCGTACTCCTCATTCGAAGTTCTGATAAGCCCGCGGGAATGTACTAACTCCTCTTCAAGCCGTACAATCGTTTTCTTATGGGCTGTGCTGCCATTTGATTTTGCACCGTTATCCTTTACGGGAGGCCTGACAACTCCGTTCTCCTTAAACACGACCAGAAAGAATAAACCTCCTGCTATTTTTTTTGGAACAACCTCTATTGTAATCTCCTGCACTACCTTTTTGTTATAAATCCTTATACCATCCTTGCTGGCAATTTTTTCAGTTTTTTGGGACTCTTGCAACAAACTCTTTAAATCGATAACAAGATCATCCCTGATGATCCTTAAAATATTAAGACTGGCTTTGCCTGTAATCGGCTCCAGGTAAGGAGAGGTGACACCGAAAAATTGAACGATCACCATGTTTTTATTCACCACAACGCCCGGATGCACGTAACGGGACAACATGAGTTTACCCATATCTTTTCCAATATCCACACCATCAGGTTGTTCTGTTAATTGGTCCTCTTTCAGAGAACCTGTTCCGCGGGTCTGAATGGTGAAATCCAGTTGCGGTAATTTGGTCGATTTACGGGAATAGAGTTTGATTTTTTTATCAAGCGGCTCAAACAAATCAGTAGAGTTTCCGATGGTTTCCGATTTGCCTAAAAATAGGTATCCGGACGGCTTGAGCGCATAGTGAAACGCTTGCAATACTTTTTTTTGAGGACCTGTTTCAAGATAGATCAATAAATTCTGGCAACTGATAAGACTCATCCTTGAAAAAGGCGGGTCCTTAAGTATGTTATGCTTTGAGAAGATACAAATTTCACGTACTGATTTAATGATTTGATAATGACCTTCAATTTTTTTAAAGAACTTCTTGAGGTGATTTTGAGATATCCCCTGGAGAGCGCTTGCAGGATAAATACCCAACCGCGCCATTTCAATCGCGCGTGTATCTAAATCGGAAGCGAAAATCTGAATCGGTATGGCGAGACTCTTTTTTTCTAAAAACTCAAGCAGCGAAATGGCGATTGAGTAGGCCTCTTCGCCCGTAGCACAACCCGCTACCCAAATCCTGATGGGGGGAATCGGTTTTACATGTCTGATCAGGGAGGGAAAAACTTCCTTTTGAAGGATCTTAAAAAAATCAGGATCGCGAAAAAAATGCGTGACGCTAATTAAGAAATCATCGTGCAGCGCATTTGCCTCGTCGGGGTTCGTCTTCAGCATGATACAGTAATCTTCAAGCTTCTTAAACTTGTTTAACACCATCCGGCGTATGACACGTCTGTAAATGCTGGCTTGTTTGTAGTGGGCATGGAAGTCAATGCCGGTTTTGCCTCTAACAATTGCTAATATCTTTTTTAATTCCTCCGCGTCCTTTGCCTGATTCTCCTGTACTTTTTCGTGCGGCAGTATGGCATAGGGTATTTTAATAAAATGCGCAAGATTTTTTGCTATTGCTTCCGGCGGAAGCCTGAAATCGACGTATCCTCCTTCATAGGCACTATCGGGCATGCCCGAAAACTTTGCCGTTTGATCCTGCGCGAACGTAATTCCGCCTTCGGCCTTAATTGCCTTTAAACCCAGTGTTCCATCCGTTCCTGTGCCGGATAATACGATACCAATAGCATTATTCTTATAGATGGTTGCCAGTGCAGTTAAGAAATAATCGACCGCATAATTACCAACGGAAGTCAATGAACGCGGTGCAAGTTTAAGATGGCCATCGACCAAACTCATAAAGGTGTTGGGCGGAATGACGTAAACATTATTGGGCATAACTTCCATCCCATTTTTCACCGTTTGCACCGGCATTCTCGTTTTGGATTGTACTACTTCCGCCAGCGCACTTTTGTGTTTCGGTGAGAGATGCATGACCAGTACATAGGCCATTCCAAGATTTGAATCAACGGTCCTCAAAAAAGTTGTAAACGCTTCAAGACCGCCCGCGGAAGCGCCGATACCAACGATGGGAAACGGTTTTGATAATTTTTTTCTATCGGGAGGGACTTTCTTGGCCTTTACCGACCCAGAAGATTTATTTTTTCTCACAGAATATGTTCATCCTCACTGTTCAATGGTAGGAAGGGCAAGCGTAAGGTAACCAATTTTAGGAGGATTGTCAATGGCTATTGGCTATTGGCTATTGGCTATTGGCTATTGGCTATTTTAACGAATTAGACACAGTACAAGGGTAAAATTTGTAAAAAAAAC
>JANYKP010000078.1 GCA_025358195.1 Cyclobacteriaceae bacterium | reverse complement strand
GTTTCATTTTTAACAGGCGCAATTGCAGGTAAAAAAGTTCTTCGAATTTCAGCCTGCTTTGTGCAGCCGCGAGCTTTCCGGAGTCGACCGGAAAATGAATGTTCATTACTGCCTCTTTCTTTCCGATTAAATTAAATTTTTTTAAAAGGTAATCTGGCAAGGTCTCATGAATGTGCGCCGGTGCTACACGCAATAGTTCCTCTTGCAGTTTGGAAATGACTTTGTTGTCAACATGGCGCGACCTGAGTTTTTCACTCAGTGGATAGACCGGTTGAAGATAACCGCCTTTCTCGTTTCGGGCGCTGATGGGCGCTACTTCCGGGTGAGCAATTGAAAAAGTCTTCCCATACCGGTTGGGCTTTCCAAACACCACATACTCAATACCTGGTTTAACCTTCTGTAATACCCATGGAATGCCTTGAAACCATACGAGTTCCAACGTACCGGTACCATCGGAAAAGCGCCCCACCAGTCTCTTCTTAAATCCACCTCCTTCAATTCCCAACGACGTTATTTTGCCAATGAGTTGCACAAATGGCATCTCCTCCCTCACCTCTTTGACGGCGTAAAATCTTGTGCGGTCCTCATAACGAAACGGATAATGCTGGAGCAGATCGCCAAAGGTGAATATCTTCAACTCCTTTTGCAGCATCAGGGCGCGTTGCGGACCAACTCCTTTTAGAAACTCGATGGACGTGTCGAAGAATGAGGCCAAGGCGAGGTGTTAACGTGTTAAGGTGTTGATGTTGTTAAGTTAGCAATTCAACCCAAACACATAAACACATTTACACATTAACACTTATTTCTTCCATTCCAACGTGTTAATCAGATGCATCACATCTTTCTTCATGTACTCAATAGCGGGCTGAAGGGAGTCATTCTGCACCTTGACGTTGAAGTACAAGGCGCCACGCAAAAAATTCTGGAGCGAGTCCGTCATTGTAAATTGGAACTGGCTTGGTACTTCACCTTCCAACTCCGCAACAACGGCCGTCTTACCACTGGGGGTTTTCACGATCGTCTCATCGATTGCATACGCTTTGATCTGATGCTTTGATGTGAGCACATACGCGTCTTGCAAAAATTCTTTCAACAACTTCGAATTACGGTTGACTTTTTTATAGGTGACGTGAATGGTTGCTTTCAATTCAGGATAATACACTTCCACCCAATGCTTTTCGCTCACCCAGGAAGTGTCCTTCAGGAACCTGGCATGCTTGGAATATTCAAATTGGTATGGCAAGGTGTCAGGCGACATTTGATAGGAAGCTTCGGGAAGAATTAACCGGTTAAATCCTTTCGGCTTGGGTTGATATTCGCGCGAGCAAGATGTCACAAGCAGTGCGACGAAAATCATACCCCTTCGTAATTCGCAATTCGTCATTCGTCATTCCCTCCCCTACTCTTCACCAGTTTCAGCGTCGGTGATGGTCACCCGAATACGTTTGATGCGTTTCTGGTCGACCGACACAATCGTAAACAAGAAACGATCGTACGTGATCTTATCACCGGCATTTGGCATAGAGCTATGCAATTCGAGCATTAAGCCTCCCAGCGATTCGCTTTCACCTTTTACTTCATCAAAGTACTGAGGGTCAAGTTCCAGCGCTTTACAGAAGTCGTGAAGCGATATCTTCCCCTCAAACACGAATGTCCGGTCGTCGATTTTCTGATAAGGAATAGCGACCTCATCAAACTCATCGTTGATCTCTCCGATAATTTCTTCGATGAGATCCTCCAGCGTGATCAATCCGCTGGTACCTCCATACTCATCGGCCACAATCGCCATGTGGACATGTTTGCTTTGAAAATCTTTTAACAGCGAGTCCAGTTTCTTGGTCTCTGGTACAAAAAAGCCCGGTCGAAGAAGGGTCTGCCACTCATAAGTTTCCTGCTCACCCAGGTAAGGCAACAGGTCTTTTGTGTACAGGATGCCTTGTATATGATCAATGGTTTCCTTGTACACCGGTATGCGCGAAAAGCCCGATTTGCTAACAGCATCCAAGAGTTCCTTAAAATTTAACTCCACTTCCACCGCTGACATTTCGAGCCGCGAACGCATTACCTGCTTTACAGCAAGTGTGCCGAAGTTAACAATGCCTTTCAGAATTTCCTTTTCATCCTCTGAAGTTTCTGCATTATCTGTCGTTAGTTCAAGTGCCTGGTTCAATTCCTCCACCGTGCTGCTGTAGCCTTTCTTCTTAATTCTCCGTTCAATGAGTCCACTCATGCCCAGCAGAATGAACGACACCGGCCGGCAAATTTTTTCAAGTACCTTCCACACACCCCCCATCATCCGGGCAATAAAGATATTCCGTTGAGTAGCGTATACTTTTGGAATAATTTCCCCGAAAAAAGTGATTCCAAATGTGGTGGCGAACGTTACGATCCCTACAATGGTCTCTGACGGATTGCGTGTGCTGGCCATGTCCCACATGAGAAAAGTGGAAATCGTTACGACACCTACGTTCACAAAGTTGTTCATGATGAGAATCGTGGCGAGCAGCAGTCGGGGTCGCTTTAGCAAATCAATGATACTTGTATCCCGTGAGTCGTCGGATGCACGGCAACGGTCCAGATCATCTGCTTTGAGTGAAAAGAACGCGACCTCCGAAGCCGAGATCATGGCCGACATAAAAAGCAAGACCGCAATGGCAATGAAACTGAATATGTAAAACGGGGTCAGCTGCATCACAAAGATGTCAGCCAAAAATAAACTGGGAGGTTCGTCCAAGGATGGGGGGATTTCCAAATATTAAAAGTTATGCTCCACATCAGAAGGGAAGATCATCGGTGCTGTTGTCCGTAGCTGGTTTGTCTCGAGGGGATGGATTCCCAAAATCCTCGGTTGCGTTTTGTTGAGGAGGTGCCGAAGGACGGTATTCCTGGTTTCCCCCACCGCCTTCCCGTTTTGTACTGAGCATGGTCATATTGTCCCCTACCACTTCGGTGGTATAACGTGTCACTCCTTCCTTTTCCCAGGACCGCGTCCGCAATTTGCCTTCGATATAAATCATATCGCCTTTATGCAGATATTTGGCAGCAATCTCCGCGAGGCCGCGCCACAACACAATGTTGTGCCATTCGGTCACTTCTTTTTTATCGCCTGTGGTTTTGTCTTTGTAAGTTTCCGAGGTGGCGACGCTAAAGTTTGCCACCGTAGCGCCATTTTCAAGGTTTCGCACCTCCGGGTCTTTGCCCAATCTACCAACCAGAATAACTTTGTTAACACCTGACATAGAACTAGGATTTATAGGATTGTAATGATTGTTACGATTTGATTTGTAGGATTTCCTTTGATATTTACGATCCGGTTACCAGCGCCGCTAGGGCCTGCCCACCGAAGCCTTGGCGTAGGTGGGGGATGCAAAAATACCAAATCCCCCCGACTCCTATAAAATGCCGCTGTCTTCGAGATAGCGCGTAATCAATACAGACTTTGGTACGTTCTCGATTTGTTTCAATGAAAACCATTTTGCCGTCGCTGAAGGAAGCAATATGAGGAGGTCTTTGTAAGAAGGCCAATCCACTTCCAGGAAGTGGGCATGAATCACCTGATGCGAAAGGACATGCCTGTAGCGCTTTGAAATCCTACATTTTTGTAATGTCCCTAATGGTTCTTGCTTTGACGGAAATAATTTCGTAAAAATCTTTGCCGGATCTACTGGCCGCCGTTCTTCATGGAGCAGGAAATCAAACAAACCATTCCAAATATCTTTTTTGGTCCGACGCATCATGAGAATTTTAGTTCCTCGCCGGATCAGAAAATAATAAAAGTATCTCTTGGTAATTTTCTGT
>JANYKP010000077.1 GCA_025358195.1 Cyclobacteriaceae bacterium | reverse complement strand
AGCCTATCAGATTGTCACAGGGATCGTATTCTTATTAACCATACTCTCCAGTATTGTCATTCATAAGGAAACGTTTAAGAATCCCGTACAAAAAGCATTTCTCTTTTTCAAATTTCACCTTCTCTGGAGAAAAATGCTGGTATTGGCGGTATTGAAGGGCTTGGCCCAGGGCTATCTCGTCACTGCCCCTGCTATTCTGATCATGCGCCTTGTTGGCAATGAAGGATCTGTAGGTTTAGTACAGGGTGTTAGCGGTGTTGCAACCGCCATCATGCTGTATCTCCTCGGCCGCACAACGAAACCATCTGACCGGATTTATATTTTCTCAATCGGCCTGTTGATTTTTCTGGCTGGCACACTGGTGAATGGAATTCTGTTCTCAGCGATTGGGGTTATGGTGTTTGTATTGTGTAAAGTTCTTTTTGCACCCCTCCATGACATAGCCTACTTCCCTACGCAGATGAGGGTCATTGATGTGGTCTCTAAAATTGAAAAAAGGAATGAGTTTGCCTACATCTTCAATCACGAGTTTGGTCTTTACATCGGACGGTTTCTCGGCCTGGGGCTTTTCATCTACCTCGACACCTACGTCTCCGAAAGTTTTGCTTTAAAATATGCACTGATCATTATCGGCATTGTGCAGTTGGCTTCTATCCCGATGGCAAGGCACATCATCCGCGAATGCGATAAACTTGGTAAGCAATGACGAATTACGAATTACGAATTACGAATTTTGTAGTACGAATCGCGACTCTTTATCGGGGGGGCCACGGTATTCAATTCGTCATTCGTCATTCCATATTCGTAATTATTTTTCTGATTGCGGCTTGTAATCATGTTCCAAAGAAAGTAGAACAGATCGCAATCAATCGCATATCCAGCATGCCCAACCAGCCAGCGCCATTCAAAATGATGGACTGGTATGAGAAGGCTCACCACTACGATCAATATGTCTTTAACAAGGACTTGAAAGGTGAATTCATGCCCTTTATCTGGCTCGATAGTGCGAAACGCAATTCTTCACAGACCGTATTCGGCCTTTACACGGTCATCGGTGATATACGCCAGGGACCTAAAGGGAGCAGTGAATTCCATGAAGCGCTGTGCACCATGGGCTCCGTTCTTGGTGCAGGATTGGTCGGGATTGATAAAACCAATCAAAATGGTTTCAACTATGTGAAAATGACGCAGGGCTATTTCAATTCTGCCAACGGTTGGAATATCATGATGAACAACACCAACCCCAGTGTCGCGCTTTTGGGTGGGGGTTATGGACGCGACTGGTGGTATGATGTTTTTCCAAATGTATTGTACTACGGTCTTTGCGATCTATTTCCAAAAGTGCCACAAGCTGACAGTCTCCAGCGCATCATTGCAGAACAATTCTTCAAAGCTGATTCTGTTTTAAATGGAAATTACGATTACTCATTCTTCGATTACAGCCAGATGAAGGGTTTGTCCAACAATATACCGCATCAACAAGATGTTGCGGCCGGCCATGCCTATGTACTGTTGTGCGCATACGAAAAATTTGGTGACGAACGCTACTTGAAGGGCGCACGGTCTGCCATGGATGCTTTCGTAGGACAAAAAGAAAGCAGGTTCTATGAAGTGCTGATGCCTTTTGGCGCCTTGGTTGCAGCCCGGTTGAATGCGGAGCACGGGACCGACTACGACGTAAAGAAAATACTCGACTGGACATTTGAAGGTTGTAAGGCAGCCGATGGAAGAACCGGCTGGGGTGTGATTGCCGAACGCTGGGGTAATCATGATGTTCATGGTTTGCAAGGCAGTATTACCGATGGTGGTGGCTACGCTTTCCTAATGAATTCATTCGATTTGACATGGCCACTTGTTCCGATGGTGCGCTACGATACTCGCTATGCAGAGGCAATTGGAAAATGGATGCTCAACGTTACCAATGCCGCGCGACTATTTTATCCTTACGAAATAGATGACCAGCATCAATGGCTTCCAGAGAAAAAGGAAATCACAAAAAATGTAATTGCCTACGAGGGCCTTCGGAAAGAGGATTATACCTATAAAAAAGAATCGTTGAAGGGCGTCAGCCCGGTTGCGTTGGGTGATGGACCGCAATGGGTGAAGGGTCAGCCTGAAACGTCAATGTTTAGCTTGTATAGCTCCGCTCAGATAGGAATTTTTGGTGCGATCGTCAAAAAGACGAATGTTGACAAAGTTCTTCAGCTCAATTGTAATGCGACGGACTTCTATCAAACGCATTCGTTCCCTACCTATTTATACTATAATCCCTACGATACGATTAAGTCTGTCTGTTTCTACAACCCGGAAGCGTCAACTGTAGACCTCTACGATGCCCTCCGCCATGAGTATGTAGGTCAAGGTATCGCAAAAGAAGGATGCTTCAAAATCCAGGGTGCATCTGCCAAAGTCATCGTGGTATTGCCTGCAGCCAGTAAAATCGTTAGAAAAGGAAATCAATATCTGGTTGGCGACAAGATCGTCACCTACCAAGTGGAAGAATCCTTAAAAAAAGTTAACGCCAACTAGCTATGAAGAAACCCTACATCCTCGTACTGGCCCTGTTTGTTTGCATGTTTAGTGCAGCCAATG
>JANYKP010000071.1 GCA_025358195.1 Cyclobacteriaceae bacterium | reverse complement strand
GCATTAAGATCCATGCGATCATCTCCGGCTGGTTCAAGATTAAAAACGCCCATTTCAATCCAGACCTTGGACCTTACTTTGTCCTATTCGACCCAACGTGGACAGAATGGTTGCCTATATTCTGCTGGGTGATTGAGCATCCCGAAGGAACCATTGTAATTGATACCGGAGAAACCACGTTGGCTAATAGTCCCACGTATTTGAGACATACCGGATTCAATGGTTGGTTTAATAAGCAAATTGCCCGGTTCAATGTTATCGAGCGGAGCGAAGTAGGAACTCAATTGAATTCGCTGGGCATTCACGCAGAAAATGTGCGTTGGGTAGTCTTGACTCACCTGCACATTGACCACACGGGGGGACTGAAGTACTTTCCTAAGTCGGAAATAATTGTGTCTCATCAAGAGTTCGTCAAACCGTATTATGCCGTGGAGCAAACTCACCCCGCATGGTTTCGGCCGCACCTGGTGGATTATTTTGACGATGCCGGCAGCACATTCGAGGACGGTTTTGTATTGACCAAGGCAAAAGACGTCATCATCGTTCCCACTCCGGGACATACGTTCGGTCACCAGTCTGTAATTTTCAAGACGCCGGATATCAATCTTTTCTTTGGGGGCGATGCGTGTTTTAGCTATGATCAGCTGCCATCGAGTAGGGTTCGCGGAATTAATGCCGACTGCAATGCTTCCAGAAATACACTGATAAAAATTCATGAATTTTGTAAGGAAAATTCCACCATCTATTTGCCGAGCCATGATCAAAAATCAGTCAATCGGTTTTTTGGAACTCCGCTCGATTTTAGTGAGATCAAGCCGGTTGAAGGCAATTTTTAATTTATTCTAAATAATTCGTTGACTCTGGTAATGGTGAATGAGTGTTACGAAAAAATGCAGGGCACGTAAAGGCCGCAAAGATCCCGATAGCTATTGTCATCTTTGAATAAATATCGCTCACACCTTCTGTTGATTTTTTTTCTCGTTACAGCAAATTGGCAAGCGGTAACAATGGCTCAATCGCGGCGCCCTTTCTATACGCGTGAGATAAGCCTGGTTTCGGACAATGATTATCTATCTATTGAAGACTATTATTACACGGCGGGGCAGGACCTACTTTATAGGAGGCTTGTTCAACCAAACTCCAGGTTATACAGCTTTCTAAAGCCCAGGGAGGCAACCGACTCTTCAAAAGTAATTGTTGAATATCATTACGGCGTCAAAATATTTACCCCTTATGATATAGATCAAACCAATGTTACAAAGCTTGACCGACCGTATGCGGGATGGAATTTTGGGAACATTACCTTTTCGAATTTTCCATCGTTGAGGAAGAGTAATCAATATCAATTGGAGATGGGTTTAGTAGGTCCTGTTTCCGGCATGGAGCGTTTACAGCGATGGATACACGAGCTTACCCACTATACGTTGCCCAAAGGATGGCAGTACCAGATTCCAAACGAACTGGTTGTAAATGTATATTATGCACGATTGCAAAATTGGAAACTTACAAACGACATGGATATTGTCAGTGAATCCGTTGCCCAGGCAGGTACCGGCAGCAACAAGATTTCGCAATCACTGACAATGCGATTAATACAATTCAATGACATCGGAAATTCAGTATTCACCAATAGTCGCCTGAGTTGGGATAGCCGTTCGCAGGGTAGGGGCCGGCAATTTGAATTCTTCTTCTTTTTCGGAGCAGGCGTTCAGTATGTTGTTTCCAACATCTTTATCGAGGGCAGTTTGTTCTCCACGAGTAAAAGCCAGTTTACAGCACAGCATGAACCATGGGTGCTTACAAGAAAGTATGGATTGATGTTTTCCAAGCACGATATTTCCTGGAGTGCAACCTTCCATCATTTGTCGAAGGAAATGAAAGTGGGTGAATCTCACAATTATGCGAGCCTCGCGTTGTCGGTACGTTTTTAGGTTAAGTTAATCGTGAAAATATTTTTTAATTTTCCTTTGCCATTTTTTCTTTTTCGGTATATCCGGTAAGTTCCGTATTATTAACGTTGACAAATTAGAATTGGCTGGCCGCCTCGTCTATATTTCTGATCGGAGGTATGGTACTCACCAGCCATCTTGGAAAGTGTTGGATGCGAGAAAATGGGTTCGCAGAGGAATACATAAAAAAGAGAACATAGGGCATGACATTAAATAATAGAAATGATATGAAAATCTTAGTTGCTTTTACAATACTCTCGCTGATTTCACTGCTCTGTTGTGGTCAAAACTCAAGCGATAAAAAATATGCTTATGACGAAGCCCTGGCCAAACACCTTGGCGGGAATAAGTATGGAATGAAAAAATATGTGATGGCTTTTCTAAAAGCGGGGCCCACAAAATTATCCGACTCTATAGCCAGAGTACGACTGCAGGAGGCGCATATGAGTAATATTAGCAGAATGGCAGAAGAAGGGACGCTTATCATTGCGGGACCTTTTTTGGACAATCAGCCGATACGTGGAATTTACATTTTTAATTTAGAGAGCCTGGAGGAAGCAAAAAAGCTTACCGAAACCGATCCGGCGATCAAAGCAGGGACGTTGGAAATGGAGTTGCATCCCTGGTACGGGTCAGCAGCGTTACAAGAAACATTTCGGATACATAAATCAATTGTGAAACCTTGAAAATGCCTTTTTAGCATGAACACGACTAGTTGTTTTCGTATAGCCGTAATCGATTTTTTAGCGCCGTCAATTCTTCATGAAGATTATCCACACGCCTCAATAAATGAGAAATTGCATCAATGCCTTCCATATTTATATCAAGCTCATAATGCAAGCGAATCAATTTCTCAAGGTCTTTAATCTGTGTCTTGTAGAGGTATCGGGTCTCTTCAACTGTGGTAATCTCAAGTAACCCAAATTCTGTCAAGGAGGTTATAAAAGAAACCTCAATATTATAATGTGTGCATAATAGTTCTACCGGGAGTAAATCGTCATTTTCCATTTTCGTTGATTTTTGATAATTCTCCGAATAATTGTTTCTCTTTCTCAGTCAGATTGGTTGGGAGTTTTAGTTGGTAGGTAACATACAGATCACCAAACTCACCTTCCTTTTTATAAATCGGAAAACCTTTTCCTTTAAGCTTTACTTTTGTTCCATTTTGTGTTTCCGGTTTCACGGCCAGTTTGACTTGCCCATCGAACGTATCGATTGTAATGTCACCACCCAGCACGGCCGTGTAAAGATTTAAGTCAACATCCGTATAAAGATTATTTCCTTCACGTCTGAACCGGGTCTGGTTAGTGATGGAGAAAGTAATGTACAAATCCCCGTTCGGTCCGCCATTGGCCCCGGGGCTGCCGTGTCCGGGTATCTTAATAGTCTGTCCGTTCTCCACTCCGGCCGGAATGGTGAGGCGGATATTTTTTCCGTTTACAGTTAGTGTTTGCTTATGGGTTATATACACATCTTTCAAGTCGAGTTGCAATTCTGCATTAAAATCCTGCCCTCTGTATTTTACTTGTCTGCCTGCTCCCCGGCCATCTCCTTCGCCGCCAAACATGGATTCAAAAAAATCTGAAAAGTTATGTTCCGAGTCCCATCTTGATTGTGAGGTTCGTTGCTGTTGTCCCGTCTTTTCAAATTCCTCAGCATGTTTCCAATCCTTGCCATGCATATCATACTTCTTTCTTTTCTCCGGGTCACTCAGGACCTGATTGGCTTCGTTTATTTGCTGAAATTTCAGCTTGGCCTTACTGTCATTTGGGTTCAGGTCCGGGTGATGTTTTCTGGCCAGTTTGCGATAGGCTTTTTTTATAGCATCTTCGGTCGCATTTTTATCCAATTCCAGTACCTTATAGTAGTC
>JANYKP010000041.1 GCA_025358195.1 Cyclobacteriaceae bacterium | reverse complement strand
CGGCTTTTGTTCCGGCGCTGTTTGTCTTATTGATCGGCAACTCAATCATAGCGAAGCGGATTATTTTTCGGCCAATTGTCGGATGGACCCTCTTCGTTGTTTTCTTTGTCAGCGCAGCGGTCGTTAGCTTCAGCTTGCCACAAATGATCTATGGGTTCAAAGAAGAAGGTGAGTACAAAGTTGAACAAATCTTCGCCCTCAATAGTAAACTACCGGTCTTCCAGGTAAATGAAACCGGCTTAGACGACTACGATGTCACCTCCATCACCCTGAAAGGATACGAAGGAAAAGATATTCGTTTAGTTAAGCGTTTCCAATCACAAGGCCCATCCAGAAAAGTGGCTGGTGAGAACGCGAAGATGATCGAATACAATGTCATCCAGTCGGATAGCGTCATCATGTTTGACTCTAATATTACCTTCAAGCCCGATGCTAAGTTCCGCGCACAGCGTTTAGATGTCGATGTATTTGTTCCTTATAACCAGTCGTTCGTCGTAGATGCACATCTTTGGAGAATGATTGATACGCGGGTAGTGGACGTAAGGGATTACAGTCGCTTCTCGCTAAACCAGGAAACCCAGACCTGGAAAATGACCGACAAAGGCCTTGAGTGTGCTTCTTGTCCCGCGCTTCCAAAGGATCCATCGTTCAGCGCAAATGATCAGTTTGGCTTGAAAGACTTCAATTCAATTGACATGAAAGGATTATTCAACGTACGGGTTGAAAAAGGTGAAACATATGCTGTTGAAGTCAAGGGACCTGAAGCGGAACGAAAGCGTTATGATGTGTATGTCAATGGAGAGACCCTGGTTATCGAGTATGATGACAAACGAAAGTTTTTCTGGAAAAAGAATTTGTTGAATGATGATCAAATGAACGTTACCATCACAATGCCGAAACTCCGTGAGCTGGATATTACGGGTGCCGGCAAACTGGATTTCAGGGGATTTGATGAAGACGAAGTGGATGTCAAACTCAAGGGTGCGATCGTCGCCGACGGAGAACTGAATGCTAACACACTCAACATCGAATTGACAGGGGCTTCGTTTCTTGATTTAAAAGGCAGTGGAAAATTCATGGAAGCCGATATTATTGGGGCTTCCGGCCTGCGTGCGTATGGATATGAAGTCAAGCATTGCATCGTGGAGGCACGCGGTGCATCCATGGCAAAAGTGAATGTGTCGGAGACTCTTGAAATCAAAAAAGGAATTGCCAGCAGTGTATCCCATCGAGGAAGCCCGGAAGTAATTAAGCGCTAAGGTGTTAACGTGTTTATGTGTTTACGTAGGATGGCAACCACATAAACACATAAACACGTTAACACATTAACACATTTGAACATTATCCCTACCTTCGTTGGATGCAGGATCGTCTCCATTCTCTGGATTTTTTTCGCGGAGCCACGGTGGTGGCCATGATCATTGTCAATAATCCAGGAACATGGGATTCCGTCTATGGGCCATTGCGCCACGCACCCTGGAATGGCTGTACACCCACCGACCTGATTTTTCCCTTTTTCCTTTTTATCGTCGGTGTCTCCATTCATTTTGCATATCAAACCAGAAAGAAAGAAGGGCTCACCAAAAAGAATCTTACAAAAATTATTAAGCGCGCCGCAATTATTTTTCTGCTCGGCTTATTCCTGGCCTGGTTTACGCTTCCACTGGGTCGCATGTTTGATGGCGAGCGATTAGCCACCCTTAGAATCCCTGGTGTGCTCCAACGCATTAGCCTTGTCTTTCTCTTTTGTTCTCTGATTTATTTCAAGACCAACTGGCTTGGTCAAATCCGTATCGCAGCGTTTTTGCTCATTGCTTATTATCTGATGATGGTCCTGCTTCCGGTTCCGGGTTTTGGTCCGGCAAATCTGGAGCCCGGCACAAATCTCGCTGCCTGGTCCGACCGGCTTCTGCTGGATGGTCATCTTTGGTCCCAATCCATAACCTGGGATCCGGAAGGTGTGTTGAGTACACTGCCAGCCATCGTCACAGGCTTGTTGGGTGTCTTGACCGGCCAACTTTTTCATGAAATTGAAAATCCCGCAGAACGCGTTAGCTGGATGTT
>JANYKP010000040.1 GCA_025358195.1 Cyclobacteriaceae bacterium | reverse complement strand
GTATCCGATGCTTTCACGAGCGAATCACTCACGGCAAAGAAAGGAACGTACAGATATTTTACTTCCGCTACATCGTTCTGATTGTGATAGTCTTGTTCCCCTTCCGCTTCTGTTACGTAAGTCGTTTTGATAAGCAGATTCTCATATTTGATCCGTTCACGGGAAGGGCTGAGATCATTTCTAAACATGTCCCACCGAATTCGTTGCTCGGAAGCAGGAGACAAGGCTTCAATTTGCTGGAGGTATTGAATCAGCCGGGAGCGATCAAATCTTCCGGAGGAGTCGGTAAACGCTGACTTTACACTTTCGTCAACATTTTTTCCCTGTATCATGTCCCAGACTTCATCGGTACTAACTTTTATTCCTACTTTTTCAAACTCTGGCTGAATGGCATTGCGGGCAATCAATAATTCCCATGCCTGCATTTGAAGCGAAGGTTTTTCACGCTCACTTGGCTGACGGCCAAAGTTTAGAATGTAATTGTTTTCCCTGCTCTGAATCGCGGCATTGTATTCATCAAGTGAAATCGATGTTCCGGCAATCTGGCCGACTTCACGGTCATTACCACCGAAGACGGACCGGGGACCGCTTCCAAAAAGATCACTACCCACAATAAATGCACCCATGGATAAAGCGATGGCCCCCACAACCCACTTCGTCATCTTTGTTCTCAACGTGCTTATTAATGCCATACGAATGAATAATTTATTAGTGTCCTGAAAAGCTAGTGCCAACTTGTTGGCAAAAGAGCCGCAAATTTAAACCGTTTGCTCTATTCGGCAAAGAGCAGGGGAAAGTATTAAGAATGGCTAAAATGAGTTAAAATCAGCGGCTTCACTCTTCATGTGCTTCCTTATCAACGACAACCTTGACCGTATCAATCCCATTGCCCTTTGTAGACTGAATCGTAAATGTGAAGGAATGGACGGGTACAACTTCTCCCTTTAGCGGAAAATCTTCGGTATAGGAAAGGATCAAGCCACCGAGGGTCTCGTAGTCGCCAAAAGGAAGCTGCCAATGGTATTTTTCGTTGAGGTAATCGACTTCCAGCCTCGCGCTGAGCAAATAGGTCTTGTCGTCTAACTTCAGCTCGACCAGATTATCATCATCGTGCTCATCCTCGATGTCACCGAAGATTTCTTCAATGACATCCTCCATGCTTACGAGCCCCGCAGTGCCACCGAATTCGTCTACTACAATTGCCAGACTTCTTCTTTCTTTGATTAATTGAACCATCATGTCATTGGCCATGGTGGTCTCCGTAACAATGCTGATGGGCGTTAATATTTCTTCAATGCTTGTTGGACGTTTGAACAAAGCCGCGGAATGACAGTACCCGATTACATCATCAATGGTATCCCGGTAAACCACAATTTTAGAATGCCCGCTATCGACAAATGCCGTTCTTAGTTTCTCAATTCCATCTTCCAATGCGATGGCGGATATCTCTGTTCGTGGCACCATGCATTCACGGACTTTTACTGTTTTAAATTCCAATGCATTGTGTAAAATTTTCTTATCCAATTCAATTTCTGTGTCCTCGTGACTTACTTTGTGCATGTTGTACAGGTAATTGTTTAAGTCGGTCAGACCGAAAACTGGTTTCTCCTCCGAGTATTCAAGCCGAAGTACATACGTGATAACAAGCTTGGAAAGGGTCACAATAGTAAACGTAATAGGTGCCAGCAAGGTGTAGGTCACCAAAAATGGCAAGGCTAATGTGGAAAGGACCAAATTCGGGTTGATCATGAAAAGACTCTTAGGAAGAAATTCTGCTGTGAACAGAATCAGGAGTGTTGACAAGATGATTTGAATGAGAAGCAGGGAAGGTTCATTGTTGAGAGACGGGGGAAGTTTATCCGCCAGAATGGGTGCGAATAAAAGCGCCATATTATTTCCAAAAATTACCAGCGCCAGGGTATTTCCAATCAGCGTAGTGCCAATAAACCGGGAAGGGTTTTGCATAAAATAGGCCATGATCTTTCCCGACCATGAACCTTGTTTGCCCCGCAACTCTACCTGGAGGCGGTTGGCGGATAGAAATGCAATCTCAATTCCTGAAAAAAAGAAGGAGAAAACGAGTGAAATAGAAATCCAGAAATACATCGAATCCATCATGCCCTGGAGTTTTTGCGGTAGGTAAACCAAAAAAAGGACAGGAAGGCCATCATGAGAAAAATATAGGCATACCCAAGCCCCCGGGTCATTACTTCATAGGCGCCGATAATAATAAAGGCAACGCCCAAGGAGAGCAAAAGGATGTCAAAAAGTTTCATGGGATTGCAAAAATACGATTTTTTGAGAGGTTCGGAGGTTAGACCCTGAAAGGCCCGCCCTAGTCTTTTATTTCAAGAACACCCTCCGGATTTCGGATCGTGTAATAAGCAAGATCTTGTGCAGCATCCAGGCCGGTGCCGTAGATGATCTCGTTCTCCATTTTAATGGTAACAAATTTCTCCGTGAATATTTTCTTAGTGTGGGGCTTCCAGAAAAGTTCTTCCGTATTCAGTTGCTGCTGTTTTTCCAGGTTTTTCACTTCCACTTTTCCACGGCCACGCCATTCGTTTTTTTCTTTAAAGTAAAAAGCTTGATTGGCCTTCAGCGTCGAGGTTAGAATCCCGAATTCATTATAAAACTCCAGGTAAAGGCCTTCTGGAAATTCCCGGTCTCCATTTTTGAATTCCAGGATTTTCTTCGCCTTCATCTTCATTTTGATGCGGTCTTTTTCGGAATACAGCATATCCACATCCTCCGCTTCACTCAGCGGTCCAGTGTACTCAATGGGTTGAGCATTTTCTTTTTGACGACAGCCAATCAGAAACAGGAATACGATTGCTATAATTCGATACTGCATCCTTTTGTAAATAAAAAAGGCCCCGACAGGTCGGGGCCTTTTAAGCTTATTAAAAAAATTAATCGCGTGTCTTCAATACAACCGCTTCGTTAATCCAGCATTTTACCTGTTGATTAGAACCGGTCTGCCAGTTCAGCAGGAATATTTCCTCCTTCGAAGGGAACTGTGCCTTAGCACGTGCCATCAATTGTGCATTGCCGGCTTTTTGATACATCTCATAGGCTGCGATATATACCAATCG
>JANYKP010000033.1 GCA_025358195.1 Cyclobacteriaceae bacterium | reverse complement strand
CCGCTCTTTGAAAGGACCAATGCCGTTACCAAATGGCTCCTTGCCAAAACTCTGGTAATGTGATTGCTCCATGTCGCGTGGATTCTTCGATTCATGGCTGATCGAAAATGCAATTGCTTCCTGCAGTTTCTCCGCACTCATTCCCACCTCGGCAGGCGACTTCTTCTTCCACTCCACATCAGGTCCAGGAAAATAAATTTCTGTAGATGACGATTTTGATTTTTGTTTTTGCGCCGTTGCAAAACTTGTAGTTAACAGGAGTACGGCAAGTATGAATTTTATTTGCATAGCATTGTTCAATTTATATCATTCTTTTCTCTGCGTCTTCACGACTCCGCGGTTAAACAACCATCGACGTCCTACTAAAATAATCCTAATCAAGTCTTAACAGTTTTCCATTCTTTACCCATACCTCATTCCCCACAATCACCGTAGCATCCGTAAACAAATTCCAACGAACATATCCTCCCGTTACCTTGCCGCCAAGTTCTGAATTATCCCCCAGCGACAAGCGTACCACTCCGGCTCCATAGCCATAGTAGGGAATCCAGTGTTTGTCCTCGGGTATTGCCAGTAAGGGATTAAATCCAACAGCAAGCTCACGGAATGAATGACCCGCCTCACCTCCACGATCGAGTTCGGCCTTCACCGCCGCTGCTCCTATCAATGCGTTGATGTCGGTCACTTTACCCTTTTTAAAGGTGAGCACTAACCCCTCTACTTTCTGATCATTCCACAAAGCATCTGGAAACGCAATCGTGCCTTCTACTGTTTCCTCCAAAGGTGCAACGCGAATAGCTCCCGCCGGAAGTTCTATTTCCCGATCAATAAGATTACGGGCCTTCTGAGTTCTTGCCAGAGAAGCGTCACCATCCTGCTTCGTCACAGGCCGGTCGCCAATTTTAAACGTTAGATTCGTGCCCTTACTTGTAGTTATCTTCGCTCCGTCTTTCCGGAGAGCTCGTTCGAATTCGTCCAGAATCTTGGAAAGTTTTTGATAGTCAGTTTCGAGCAAAGCCTTTTCATAAACTTTACTGACGTTCGTGTCTATCGGGACGGGGTTGGTAGAAAAATCATAGGCCCCTGACCAGTGGAAGTGGATGGTCCTGACTTTTCCAAGGTTCAGAACATCTTGTAGAGCTTTATATGGTACGTCCGCCGGAGTTGCACCGGGCAACATAATTCCCAGATCAACGCCATGAAAAAGTTTCCCTAATTCTTCTTTCGTCTTTCCTTCCGTAGACCGTGTAAAGTCCGTTTTCCATCCTTCCGGCCATGAGGTTGAATCAACGCTTATCGTTCCAAAATAGACGGCCCCGGCTTTTTTTATTTTCTGGCTAAGCAACACAATCAATGAATCAAATTCACCCGGTTTACCCATGAGCAGAACGCGCTCACCGGGCTGAAGATGGCTTCGTTCCATAAGCTTGGTGGAAATTGCCTCCATGTTGAGTGAAAATGATCTCCTGATAGTTGGCTCTTTGGATTTTTTCTGGCAGGAAAACACCACCGTGAGAAGAAACAGGGTCATCACTGCTACTTTAACTCTATTCATGATTTACAACTCATTAATTTGGCAAACCCAAGGTACAATCATTCCTAAAATACGTAAAATACCTATGGGCTCTAAAAACACCTTGTGCCTTCTTTCCAGGGAAGGGTTGAGGCCATAAAAGGCAAGGTTTTTAGAGATGCCCCTTAGCAAATCTTCCAGCTTCTGGATATTTTTAGACTCTTCAATAAGCCTCAATCCATGAAACATTCTCTTTTAAAATTAACAATCATTCTCGTTACAGTCAGTATCAATTTCACCCAAGCCCAGGTTGATCCAGCCTTATTTAACGCGATGAAGTGGAGAATGATTGGCCCTCATCGTGGAGGGCGAACTGTAGGTGCTGTTGGTGTTCCTCAACAACCCAATGTATTTTATATTGGTGTTAATAATGGAGGTGTCTGGAAGACTACAGATTATGGCCGCACATGGGTACCCATCTTTGATGATCAACCGACAGGCTCCGTGGGGGATGTGGTGGTGGCGCCCTCCAACCCGAATGTAATTTATGTTGCCAGCGGCGAAGGCATTCAACGGCCGGACCTATCCATCGGCGATGGTATTTACAAATCCACCGACGCTGGAAAGACATGGCTGAATACCGGCATTCGCGATGGTCAACAGATTGGTGGACTTGCTATTGATCCTCAAAATGAAAACCGTGTCTTCGCGGCTGTTCTTGGTCATCCGTATGGCCCTAACACAGAACGCGGCATTTTCCGCACGCTGGATGGAGGAAAAAATTGGGAACGAATTTTTTATGTAGATGAGAATACAGGGGCAGCGCAGGTGGTGCTTGATCCACGGAATTCAAACATTGTCTACGCTGATCTATGGGCTGCACGGCAGGGTCCGTGGGAGAACGGCGCCTGGCAAGGGCCCGGTAGCGGACTTTATAAATCCGTCAATGGCGGCTCAACCTGGAAAAAATTAGCGAAAGGACTTCCTACGTTTGAACAAGGTCTTGGCCGCATTGGGTTTTGTATCGCTCCCAGTGATCCCAGTCGGATGTACGCAACGGTTGATTCACCCCACCTCGGCGGAATATACCGCAGTGATGATGCGGGTGAATCCTGGTACCGCACCACCAGCGATGCAAGGATTTGGAGCCGTGGAAGTGACTTCGCAGAAGTGAAAGTTGACCCTAAAAATCCGGATGTAGTTTATAGCGCCAATGTTGTCATGTGGAAGTCATCCGATGGTGGAAAAACATGGCTGGGTATAAAAGGAGCTCCGGGTGGCGATGATTATCACCGCATTTGGATCAACCCAAATAACCCGGATATCATACTTTTAGGCCTTGACCAAGGCGCCACGATCACGGTTAATGGCGGAGCAACCTGGAGTTCGTGGTACAATCAACCAACGGCCCAATTCTATCACGTCAGTACCGACAATTCATTCCCATACAATGTCCTGGGTGGGCAGCAGGAAAGCGGTTCAGTAGGTGTATCCAGCCGCAGCAATGATGGCCAGATTACGTTTCGTGAGTGGCATCCTGTAGGTGTAGAAGAATATGGATATGTGGCGGCGGATCCACTGGATCCCAACATTATTTACGGAGGCAAGATTACCCGGTATGATAAGCGCACTGGACAGGTTCAGAACATTGCGCCGGAAGCTGTGCGAAGCGGTACGTATCGATTTATCCGCACGGCGCCCGTTCTCTTCTCGCCTATCGATCCTAAAACGTTGTACTTTTCCGGGAACGTAATTTTTAAAACTCAGAATGGAGGCCACTCCTGGGAAGTAATAAGTCCAGATCTCACACGGGAAGCTTGGGACGTACCAGAGAATGTAGGTGTTTACAAATCGACTGAAATGAAAACCATGCCCAGACGTGGTGTCGTTTATACAATTGCTCCCTCGTACAAAGACATCAACACGATTTGGGCCGGCACCGATGACGGTCTGATTCAGGTAACTAGCGATGGCGGAAAGAACTGGAAGAATGTAACACCCCCGGCGATCACATCGTGGAGC
>JANYKP010000027.1 GCA_025358195.1 Cyclobacteriaceae bacterium | reverse complement strand
TAACTTTTCGATGCTTCGGATATTTTAGCAGTCAGGTAATCGGTAACCGGGTAACCGGTGATCGGTGACCGGTGGATGAGATTTTAAAAATAAGTGCGAAGTCCACTCTGCCCCGTAACTCCTCCCTCTCCCCCGGAGAGGGCCGGGTGAGGCCGGTGACCGGTGGACGAGATTTTAAAAATAAGTGCGAAGTCCACTCTGCCCCGTAACTCCTCCCTCTCCCCCGGAGAGGGCCGGGGTGAGGCCGGTGATCGGTGGATGAGATTTTAAAATAAGTACGAAGTCCACTCTACCCCGTAACTCCTCCCTCTCCCCCGGAGAGGGCCGGGGTGAGGCTTGTAAGGTAATCGGTAACCGGTAATCTGGTAATCGGTGGATGAGATTTTAAAATAAGTGCGAAGTCCACTCTGCCCCATAACTCCTCCCTCTCCCCGGAGAGGGCTGGGGTGAGGCCGGCTATTTTTAAATTTAGTATTTTGGCGCCCATGACCATAGAAGAAAAGATTAAATCCCTTTTACGCGACGTTCAGGATTTTCCCAGACCAGGAATTCTTTTTAAGGACATTACTCCGCTCCTTGGCAATCCCACCGTGCGTGGGGAAGTGGTAGAAGCGATTGTAAAGCATGTTCGTACACTGCGTCCAGATGCGATTGCGGCAGTCGAGGCGCGCGGTTTTATTTTTGGAATGTCCATAGCCCAGGAACTTAAAATCCCGTTTGTCCCGGTACGAAAGGCAGGCAAACTTCCTTATAAAAAAATTACACGAGCCTACATGCTTGAATACGGGCAAGCCGAAATCGAAATGCACGAAGATGCTATTCACCCGGGCATGCGCGTCATTATTCACGATGACCTATTGGCTACGGGGGGCACGGCAGCATCGGCTGGTGAATTGGTGCAACAATTGGGAGGAACCGTAGCGGGCTATTCATTTCTGATCAACCTGTCCTTTTTGCCGGGGGAGCGTAAGCTGATTGAACAATTTGGCGTACAACCCCATTATTTGGCGCGTTTTTAATCGGATAACTTTCGCATAACTTTAGTGTTATTACCGCATGGCCGATCAAACAAGAATTCCCATGTTTCCACTCACCATTTTTCCGCTGCCGGGTGAAATGGTACCCCTTCATATTTTTGAACCGCGCTACCGCCAGTTGTTACTGGATGCGGAGGAACGTGACATCTCTTTTGGAATCTACTTTAACCATACACGCAATACCGAAAAACTCGGGTCGTTGGTGAAGTTGGAAAGTATAATTAAACGATACGATGGCGGAGAATCAGATATCATTGTTAAATGTCAGGACCTATTCCGTATGGAAACACTTTTTCGGAAATTCAAAGAAAAGCTTTATCCAGGCGGTGAAGTTGAGTTCTTGCAGGTCGATTTGCAGGAGCCGGTAAGCTCAAAACTCCAAAGTGAGTTTGAAGACTTTATGCGTCTTTTAAAAATCACAAAACTTCCCTCCCCGTGTTCGGTCTTTCATGTAGCCAATGAACTCGGCTTTGACTTTGAGGACCGGCTCAAGTTTGTTTTATCCGAACATGATAAAAAGGAGATCTTTCTTTCATCCCACTTAAAGTTTCAAAAACATTTGCTAACCGAAGTGGAAAAAGCTAAAGACGTATTTCACTTAAATTAGTTTCTCATATCCCTCAATATTTTTTTTAAAACTTTTTCCCGGTGTTCGCTTTCGAATTATTATTGACCGATCGCGGGATTAACGTTCTTTTTAAGATTAATTAACAATTTCGCTGCAACTTTCTTCTGTAACCGTTCGTCTCATATCCAAAATAAATAAAGGTTTAGGTTATGAAAAAAATAAGTTTACTTCTTGTGGGTGCGCTGGTAAGTTCACTCACGTTTGCAGGACCAGGTATTCCTAAAAGCAATTCGGGCATGGCGGTTGTTAAAAAGAATGCAACGTCGTTCAAGTTAATTTACAAAGGAGAAGAGACGTCCAATGTAAAGGTTCAGATTTTTGATGAGCGTAATCAGTTGGTATTTACGGAGACCATCAAAAAGTCGCGTGGATTTGTGCGTCCGTATAATTTTGAGGGTCTTGCCGAGGGTGAGTACACCATCAAAATTAATAATGGATCAAACCGGCTGACAGAAACAATCGATTATCATCGTGATAAAGTGGAGAATCTAGCGCATTTGGTACCCTTGAAGGATGGTAAGTTCCTGCTGACGGTGGCCGGGAAGGGTGAAGACCATCTCACGGTGCGTATTTTTGATGAGGAAGGTAAGCGTGTATACGATGATGTGAATATCGTGAATGGAAATTTCGCGCAGGTTTATAATCTAAGCAAGTTGCAAGGACCATTCTCGTTCGAGGTCTCAGGAAAGAGCGGTACTTCGAATGTTGTGAACAAGTAATTCAGCCCGGAGGAATAAATGCATCGTCCCGACTGTCGGGACGATTTTTTTTACGAACAAATTGCAATCGATTACGCTGGCAGGAATTTCCGTTTGTCAGAAAAGTTAAGCTGAAAGAGCCTTATTAACTCTATTACTTCAATAGGATAATCATTCTTCCAATGCAATCGATTTTTAAGATTAAAAATCAAGTTTCCTTACAGCGAACAGCCGCGCAACATTATGCCCCGTACATTTGCTTCAGAGTGAAACAAGAAACAAAACAACTATCATTATGAAAGCAAATTTATTTGTGACAGCCCTTATTGTACTGATTGGTGCAACGGCCAATGCAAAAAACCCTGACAGTTCCCGCGTGGCGGTAATCAGTCAGAAGAACGCGGACACCTTTAAAGTAATCTACGAAGGAGAAAAGCCTGGTGATGTAAGAATGACTATCCTGAACGAAAATAAAGAGATCGTTTTTGCAGAGACCACCAAAAATGTAAACGGATTTATGCGCAACGTAAATTTTGCTGGTATGAATCCAGGCGTGTACACATTTGAGATTACCGATGGAAACGGGAAGCAAGTACAGAAAGTAGCATATGCGACCGAAACGTTTACCAAAAGTGTACGGGTTTCAAGAACAGCGGAGGAAGGAAAATACCTTCTGGCGGTGGCAAACAACGGTTCTCAGCAGATCAACGTGCGTATCTTTGACGGCGCTGACAATCTTGTACACAGTCAGGACCTGACGGTCAACGGCAACCTGAAATTAGTGTATAACCTCAAAAGTGTGGCAGGTGTGCCCACGTTTGAAGTAACGGACAGAGCTGGTAACGTCCGTACCATCAAGTATTAATTCAACCTGTAAACAAGAGAAAAGCCTTTCCGGGAATTTCCGGAAAGGCTCTCTTTTTTATCAAGGCTGAATTATTTCTTTGATTTCGCGAAATCACCTGCCTTCACGATTGAAATCATGTCGGGTTTAAGATGCTTCTTCATCGCTGCATTAATTTGCTCCACGGTTAAGCTGTTCACAATTTTCTCGTAATCTTCATCCCACTTCATGGTGCGATTTATAAATAAATAGTTGTTGAGTGTACCTGCTAACTGTGCATCCTGCGACCGTGTCACCTGCCGGGATTGTGTCCATCCGGATTTAGCAGCGGCAATTTCCTCGGCAGTAAAACCTTCTGTTACCACTTTCTGAATTTCCTCTTTAAAAGCTTTCTCCAGCTTCTCCACATTTTCGGGTGCATAGATGGCGAAGGCGAAGAAACTACCCACTGGATCCAGCGCTCCGGCATTGAACTGTGACCC
>JANYKP010000022.1 GCA_025358195.1 Cyclobacteriaceae bacterium | reverse complement strand
GGTAGTTTCAACTTTGATTCTATCGGGGTTGACTGAAAAAACAGAAGCCGCCACCTGGACCATTTTGGTGTTTACTCCCTGACCCATTTCCACTGCCCCGGTACTTACACCGATACTCCCATCTTGATAGACGTGTGCCAGGGCGCGGGCATTGTTCATCATTGTGTTGGTAAACGAGATGCCAAAACAAATCGGCATCAAGGCCATGCCTTTTTTGAAATGTTTGCTCGTAGAATTGAATGCATCGACCTCTTGTTCCATCTGATCGAGTTTGTAATGCTGCCTGGCTTTACTCCACGCATTTTTTGCCTCTGCGTGGTCTACAATCTGCCCATATGGAAATTCATCACCATCTTTCAACAGGTTTCGTTCCTGAATTTCTCTCGCGGTCACACCAATCGTATTTGCTGCTTTTGCAATAGCGGATTCAATCACAAACATTCCTTGCGGTCCCCCAAAGCCTCTGAATGCCGTGTTGGGTGGCAAGTTTGTTTTGCAACTGTAGGCCGTCACTGTTGCATGCGGCACATAATAACTGTTCGTAGCATGAAAAAGAGTGCGCTCCATTACTGCTGGCGATAGATCGGCAGCGGCGCCGGCGTTTTGATGAAACGTTGTTTCATACGCCAGTATCATAAGGTCTTTCGACAATCCAATTTTGAAATCGGAACGATAGGGATGTCGTTTGCCTGTCATGCGCATATCGTCCAAACGATGCAAAGCGATTTTCACTGGTTTCTTCAGGAGATGAGCCCCAAGCGCTGCCATCACTGCCCAGGCTGTAGCCTGATCTTCCTTTCCTCCGAAGCCACCACCTAACCGTATGACATCGACTTCAAGCTTATGCATAGGAATGCCTAATACTTTGGCGACTGTTCGTTGAACGGCCGTTGGTCCTTGCGTCGAGGATGATATCCGGATGCTGCCATTCTCCATCTCATAGGCGTAGGCTCCCTGTGTTTCGATGTAGAGATGCTCCTGGCCTTCGTTATCAGCCTCACCTTCGATGATGTATTCACACCCCTGCCACGCTTTTGCTGTATCACCGATTTTGAATGTACGCGGTGGAAAGATCAAACTGTTTTTGGCCCTTGCCTCCCGTGGATCAACAATGACCGGAAGTTTTTCAATCTCAATCTGGATGAGGTGCCGTGCCGCCCGTGCGATTGCTTCGGTCTCAGCAACAATCAATGCGATGGGCATGCCCCAAAAATGAACTTCATCCTCTGCGAAGAGTGGTTCATCCGGGATTATTCCTCCAATTTGATTCTCACCGGGGATATCGTGATGGGTAAAAATGCCGACCACGCCGGGCAGGTTCCTGGCTTTGGAATAATCCAAACGCTTTATTTTTCCGTGGGCACACGGTGAGTCAAAGACTGCACCATAAAGCGTTCCCACTAGCAACGGGATGTCATCCAAATAAATGGATGCCCCTCTTACATGCCCGTTGGAATCGATATTCTTCATGCAAATTTCTCCATTTCAAATTTTTCAGGAAAGAGCTCAATGAAATGTGCGAATAACAACTGGCGCAGCAACAGGGCCTTGTATTCTTTTGATCCTCTTGCATCGCTGATCGGCGAAATCTCAGTAAGCACCACTTCGATAGCGGCGATCACTGCATCCGGGGTTAACTCCTTTCCCGTCAGGTAGGCCGAAGTCTTTTTAAGATAAAGCGGAATTGGACCAACACCTCCGGCTGAAATATGTATTTGTTTAATGACATCTCCTTTCAATGTGAGTTGAATGGCCGAGTTTACGCTGGCAATATCAAGGTTGGTGCGTTTGCTTACTTTCTCGAAGTTAAAGAAGGTGTCTTTGCCAAACATATTGAAGGATATTGTCTCAATAAACTCATCATCCGTTTTATCAATCGTTTTGTATTTCTTGTAAAAATCCCGAAGTAAAATTGTTCTCTTCTGGCCAGTGGCTCTACGCAATGTTACGGAGCTGTTGAGTGCAAGAAAAAAAATGGTGAGGTCCCCGATGGGTGAAGCGTTCACCAGATTACCGCCCACCGTTCCCATATTTCGGATGGGTGTGGAGGAAATCAATTTCACGTATTTTTTCAACTCCGGAAAAATATCCCTGAATTCAACGGACTGCAAAAAATCCGTGACCGTAGTGGACGTTCCAATGGAGCAGCTAGCATTATTCACTGATATTCCCCTGAGATCCGACCGATCAAAAAATGGATCTACTTCTCCTCCTTCCAGCTCTTCAGGTCGTTGAACATACAGGTCGGTACCGCCGCCTACGATGGACTTTTTTCGACCGTTCGGCAACCTCCCCTCTCCTCCTAGGTTAGAGGCTAGGGGTGAGGTGAGCGCCAGCCTTTCCGGAATGTTTTGAAAATATTGTGGTATGAATCGCTCACGGATCAACCATTCAATTCTATTTTTTGAAGTTATTTCTTTGAGTTTGCCGACCAGGCTAGCGGTGGCACGTTCGATAGACTTGTATCCTGTGCAGCGACAAATATTTCCATCCATGGCGGTGATAGCATCTTCGTACGAGGGCTTCTTTGCTGTAAGGCAGTAGCCGCTTAAAGAAACGATAAACCCAACGGTGCAAAAGCCGCACTGCGTACCGCCCGCTTCTACGAAAGCCCTCTGCACAGGACTCAACTCCGGCATATTCAGTCCTTCTATCGTTACTATATGTTTACCTGCTGCATTGGCGAGTGGTGTAATGCAAGAGGTCATTGAGATGTAATTCATTTTGCCTTCTGATAAAGAGCCGATCAGAACGGTACAGGCTCCGCAGTCACCTTCACGGCAGCCAATTTTGGTGCCCATCAAATGCTTCTCGTAGCGGATAAAATCCAGCAGGGTCATCCCCCCGGGCTTATCGGTCTTAATGGATCGATCGTTTAAAATAAACTCCATGACTACTTATCAATACTCAACTTTATTTGTGCTCTTCGTCCATTTTGTGAATGCTTCAAGCGCTTCCTCGCGGAGCATTTGTTTTGTAAATAACTTGCGTTCCGTGAACGGTCGCTCCAATTCTTCATAGATAAACTTATCGTCAAAGTTGATGCGGGCTGCATCTTCCTTTGAATTGCCAAAGAATATTTTGTCGGGCCGTGCCCAATAGATAGCGCCCAGGCACATAGGGCATGGTTCACAACTGCAATAGATGTCGCAGCCAAGCAACTGAAAGGAGTTCAATGCTTCACACGCCTTTCGAATCGCCACAACTTCTGCGTGTGCGGTAGGATCGTTGGTAGCGGTAACCTGATTCGTACCCGTTGCAATGATTTTACCTGCTTTTACCACGACGGCTCCGAATGGTCCACCCATTCCGTTTTCTACATTTTCGATGGAAAGCCGCACCGCCTCTTTCATGAACGCTATCTCATCTTTCACAGTCATCATGCATCATCCTGAATTGAAGTATTTTTTGCTCTTTAGATCATTCTCCATTCATCTTTTCGACCTTGACCGAAATTTCACGCAAAGACGCTAAGCCGCAAAGTTTAAACTGAAAATAAATTCTCTTTGCGTCTCATGAATCAAATCGCAATTTCAAGCGCTATTTTCATCATATCCATAAATTTGCTTTCCCTGTCTTTTGAGCTGGAAAATTTCCCTGTAATGATGTTATCGCTGACGGTAAGGATTGAAAGGGCTTTCACGTTGGATCGGGCAGCAATCGTGTAAAGAATACTAGTTTCCATTTCCACTCCAAGTACGCCATGCTCTGCCCAAACATTCCATCGATTAGAATCATTTCCGTAAAAGGTGTCTGTGCTGAAAACACTTCCTACCAGCGGGGAAAGGCTGAGTGATTGGGCAATCTTGTACGCCGCTGACAAAAATTCAAAATCGGCGGTCGGTGCATAATCCATCCCATTGAAATGAATTTTGTTGGTATTTGAATCGCTGGAAGCGCTCATCGCCAAAATAACCTGCCCTAACTCAATATTTTTTTGAATCGCCCCGCAGGTACCTACTCGTATAATGTTCTTCACACCATATTCAGCGATCAGTTCATTGACATAAATGGATGTAGAGGGAATACCCATTCCAGTGCCTTGAATGGATACGTTTTTTCCTTTGTATATACCGGTGTATCCAAGCATACCGCGCACTTCGTTGTAGCAAGTTGGTTTTTCAAGTAGGGTCTCCGAAACATGTTTTGCACGTAGCGGGTCGCCTGAAATTAAAACAGTCTGCGCAATGTCACCAACTTTTGCTCCAATATGAACGCTCATACTATTTTCAATTTGAAATGACAGTCAAATTATAATAGATTTGGTTATCTAGCAAGTGTGTATGCAAAACAATAGTTTACCAGAGTCAGAACTGATCCTTAACCGGGATGGCAGCGTTTACCACCTTCATCTCCAAGCAGAACACATTGCCGATACGGTGATTATGGTTGGTGATCCGGGACGTGTGCAACAGGTAAGTAAGTATTTTGACTCGATCCACCATCGTATTCAAAACCGTGAATTTGTAACACACACCGGCACCTATGAAGGTACACGAATCACTGCCTTGTCAACGGGAATCGGAACGGATAATATTGACATCGTATTGAATGAATTGGATGCCGCTATTAACATCGATCCTATTAAAAGAGTGCCGATATCCGCTAGAAGAAAGCTGACCATTGTGCGCATTGGTACATCGGGTGCCTTGCAAGAGGATATTCCGGTTGGCTCTCAAGTGGTTTCTGAATTTGGACTGGGCCTTGATGGTCTTATTTATTACTACAAGTATGAATTTGATGCGATTGAAAAAGAACTGACAGATAGAATAAATAACCACCTGAAGTGGAACTCCAATCTATCACGCCCTTACATCACAAAAGGATCCGAAAGGCTGATTGAGCTTTTGGGAAAAGGAATGGTAAAGGGCATCACCGCCACAGCCTCGGGCTTTTATGGGCCGCAAGGAAGGAGGCTATCCCTGGAACCAAGCGACCCGGAGATCAACAACCGACTTCGATCCTTTGCCTTTCAGAATCATCGTGTAGTAAATTTTGAAATGGAAACGTCTGCGTTGTATGGATTGGGTAACCTTTTAAAGTATGATTGCTGTACGTGTTGCCTGGTTATCGCCAACCGGATTCGGAAAGAATACAAGGATGACTACAGTAAGGACGTGGATACTCTAATTCAAACAGTGTTGGAGAGGCTGGTGAGGGGGTAATCGGTAATCAGTAATCGGTGATCGGTCTGGTGCACTGATCACCGATTACTGATTACCTGATTACCGATTACCAACTACTCCCCATACGGAATCCAAATATTCTTAATCTGTGTAGCATTCCTTAAAAAGACCTCCCCCTCCCCCTGCTGTAGGTCAAACCAGTTTCGGTGTTTGCCGTGATTTACCCAGGTGCGTTTCATATTTTCTGCTGCTGCATACTCAATCGATTTGCTTCCTTCGGCTGTTCCAAAATACCATAATCCATCCACGTCATCGTGGTTAGCGAGTACGGTAGCCAGTTCATCTTTTTTTCCAGTTATGATATTCAACACACCACCCGGCACATCGGAGGTATCGAGCACCTGGTAAAGATCGGTGGCGGATAAAGGGGAAGTCTCTGAAGGAATGGCAATCACACGATTACCCATAGCGAGTACTGGCATAACTGCCGACACGAATCCCAATAACGGTGAATGTTCGGAACAGACAATGCCCATCACACCTAGCGCTTCCGGCATCGCAAGCGTCACATTTCGCAAGGTTGTGTGGTGCACATTTCCATCGTACTTGTCGGCAAAAGCAGCATAGCGATAAATGCGTTCAATAGACGCGTTCACTTCTTTCACTGCTTCCACCTCTGTGGTGCCTAACTGAAGCGAGAGACGGACTGCGAACTCATCTTTTCTAACGAAAAGGTTTTCAGCCAGAAAATAAAGCACCTGTGCGCGCGCATGTCCTGTCATGGCGGTCCACCCTTCCGCTGCATGTGCGGCTTCTACTGCATTGCGTATATCTTTTCTGTTCCCCGCTCCCACTTCCGCGATAAGTGTGCCAGATGAATCAACAATTTTCGTGCTGTAACCGCTATCGGGTCTTGCCTGTTTTCCTCCGATATAAAGTTTTGCGGTCCTGTCAATTCCAGGAATTGCATTCGCTACTGTTATTTTCTTTTTTGAAATTTTGGAAATCGTCAGTGTCTTGTCCGTCAAAAGCTCATCGGCGTTAAGTTTCAGGTCTTCGAAAAGTCCTTCCTTTCCTCCTTCCCTGCCAAAACCCGACTCGCGATAACCGCCGAAACCAGAAGCAGCATCGAATACGTTGGTACAATTGATCCACACCGTGCCGGCTTTTATTTTTGGCGCCATCTCCAGAGCCAGGTTGATGTTTTCCGTCCACAAACTTGAAGCGAGGCCGTAGCGGGTATTGTTCGCCAGTTTGATTGCCTCTTGATGGGTTCTGAACGTCATCGCTACCAGCACCGGTCCGAAAATTTCTACTTGAGCTATGGTCGCAGAAGGGGACACGTCGGTAAACAAAGTTGGAGGATAGAAATAACCATCCTTTGGACACGACCAGCTAGGCTGCCACATGGCTCCTCCTTCATCCACTCCCTGCTTCACCAATTTTTCAATTGCGGTAAGTTGAACAGGCGCTACAATAGCACCGATATCGACGCCCTTGTCAAGGGAATTGCCAACCACCAACTTCTCCATTCTCGCCTTAATCTTTTTGTAAAGTCGATCGGCAATACTTTCCTGGACGAGCAGTCTTGAGCCGGCGCAACAGACTTGTCCCTGGTTAAACCAAATGGCATCTACCACTCCTTCAACAACGCTGTCAAGATCAGCATCTTCAAAAACGATGAAGGGAGATTTACCACCAAGCTCCAGTGACAATTTTTTTCCTGTTCCCGCGGTAGCCCTTCGAATGATCCGGCCCACATCTGTTGAGCCGGTAAACGCAATCTTATCTATTTGTGGATGGTCAACCATTGCAGCACCAGTCTCTCCTGCACCCGTTACGATATTGACTACACCTGCAGGCAGTCCAACTTCCTCGCATATTTCTGCAAACAATAGCGCTGTCAAAGATGTGAATTCAGCAGGCTTAAGTATGACCGTATTACCCATCGCCAGCGCGGGTGCTATTTTCCATGACAACATTAACAATGGAAAATTCCAGGGAATGATCTGGCCGATTACACCAACTTCTTTATAATCTTTTAACTCCGTGTCCCGTAACTGCGCCCAGCCAGCATGATGATAAAAATGCCTGGCTACCAGCGGGATATCAATATCGCGTGTTTCGCGAATGGGCTTGCCATTGTCCAGGGATTCAAGTACAGCAAATAGTCGTGAGTGTTTTTGAATTTGTCGCGCCAGCGCGTAAAGATAGCGTGCCCGTGTATGCGCTCCGGATTTTACCCATCCCGGCAAGGCTTTTTTTGCGGCGGCAACTGCTCTATCAACATCTTTTTTCCCTCCTTCTGCAATCTTTGCAAGAAATTTTTTGTCGGAAGGGTTATTGCTGTCAAAGTATTTCCCTGAGGATGGTAGTTGCCACTTTCCATCAATGAAAAGCGCAAATTTTTTGTCATGCTTTGCTAACCAATCATAAGCAGTTGAAGGACTTTCCGGAGCGGGTCCATATTCCATGCTTTCGTATATAGCTTTAATTTTCATGTCTCGATAATAGTTTATGCCATTGGATGACGGTTCGATGCAGAATACCGGCCGGTTATAAAGTGTTCCAGTTGCCTCTCAATATCAGCAAGGAGGCTACTGGCGCCGAACCTGAACAGATCGGGTGAAAGCCAGTCATCGCCAAGTTCTTCTTTCATGAGTATTAGCCAATCAAGTGCCTGTTTGGCTTTTTGAATTCCCCCG
>JANYKP010000015.1 GCA_025358195.1 Cyclobacteriaceae bacterium | reverse complement strand
CAAAGTTTTCATCAACCCCACGACGGAGGAGCGCACCGCGTTGGATAATATCAAGTTGTTGACTGGCTGTTTTACCGCTTGCGATGTGATGGAAATGATGCGTCCCCATTTTCGCTCTTTCATTCCTGGCAGGAAACCTTTGACAAGCCCGACTACGCTTCCAAGCAATTGTTGAACGGCCATGTCCCAATCCGCTGAGGTAAATGTTTCAAACTTTCCGGGCGACGGTCCTCCGGTATTGGTTACAAGAATATCTACTCCTCCAAACGCTTTCAACGTGGTATCAATAAAGTATTCCCGGTCCTTGGCGATCGATAGGTCCCCCGCCAAGGTGAGCACGGTTGCGCCCATCGTTTTGATTTCTGCCTCGGCCACTTTGAGTGTCTCTTTGTTTCTTCCACAGATGACGATTCTGGCGCCTTCTCTGGCGAGTTCCAGGGCCACGCTTTTACCCAATCCCTGGCTGGAAGCCCCGACGAAGGCTACTTTATTTTTTAATCCTAAGTCCATGGGCTATTTCCTCAAGTAGTGATCCGAACCATCGAGCCAATCCTGGCGTGGTGGAGCCCAGGTATCGACTTCTTCCACATCACCGATCATCAGTGCTTCATGAGGGAGGTTAGATGGAATGACAACCACATCACCAGGACCTAACTCCATTGACTGCTCCTTATTCGCTCCAAACCAAAACCTCATCTTACCCGATACGACTTGCGTAACCTGTTCGTGTATGTGGCTGTGCAGCGGCACCAGGAAGCCGTCTTTGAAATTCATGCGGGCAATCATCAGCTTCTCACCCGTAACGATTCTTCGTTTCATGGAGGGGTTCACTTCTTCTATAGGAACAGAGTCCCAGTTAACGTTTTTAAGCATACTAAATAAAGGTTTAAGATTATTCTCAGTTCTCAATTCTAAGCTTTTTCAATGCTCCCTCTGATAATGCTCCCTCAAAATATCCTCGGCAAAATCATTGGTCAAATCCCGTACCGTCGTGTGCACGTGGTTGGCGTTGTTTTGCGTATTGTCATACTCGATGAGCAGCATGGGTCCCTGAATCCGGTAATACTGGGCGACTCCCGGAACGCGGCTCCCGGCCCATGCAAAAGATAAATTGTCTACTCCTGCTGATGTGATTTTACTCATTAGTCTTTCAGAAAAATCAAATGCATAATTTCTGACGAATACATTGAGCAATTGTAGAAATATCTTTTTCTGATTTTCATCCAACGCAGTGAATTTAATTCCTTCTGGTTTCAGCACTACCGCCTTCCGGTTGTTCCCGGTAATGATTTCGGCCGGCGCTTTGTCGGCAAACAGGGCTTGCTTCAATTGCGTTTCTGTCAGCGCATTCACCAGTGCAAACCCCAAATCCGTTTCCAGCTTCAGCACTTGCTTGCCTTTTTCGGGACCCGACAGTACAATCCCGGGATTAGAACCAAAAAAGGACGGTGTCGAGGAAATAATTTTTGCCTCTGCCGATGCAAAGTTGAATGCAACATGATGACCTTCAAATCGCCAGGCCCAGGGTTTATCCGAGGCCGGTGTTCCGAAAATCGAAAAGTGATAGTTAAGAGGATCGCGGTGGTGATCATCCTTACTCCGATTCTCAAGGACGATTAGCACGTTTTCAAGCTCATTGATGGCCGTTGCTTTTTGAAATCCTTGCTTACTTAATGAAGCTCTGAGCAATTCGGTCGCCGCACTTTTTTGCTTTTCATTGAAATCGCGAAAGGTTGGGCCCTTGCGTTCTACCGGCACAAAATTATAGTTGAAGCGTTCGACATCATCCAGTGAAAACTGGGCTTTGGCCCTCAACTCCGGCGACAAGGAATTCAGGAAATCATTTGCTTTCCCGGCTAAATCCTGACCGTTCCCCTGGACCGAAATCGCAAGGAGGCCAAGGATATAAATTAAATAACTACTCCGTCTGACGTTCATAGTGGTAATAAATTTTGCCGGTTCGGCCACCATAGCCACAAGCATGCCCAAGCTACTAAGAATACTGACAACAACTTGCCCCTTTTTGTTGCTCCTGTTTTCTGCGTAGGCGAATGGTGCGAAATCTTAATTATAAGTGATTAGCCAGTTGGTCAGCGTTTTGCACAACTCCTTGCTTGAATAAAAGCAGATTTCCTATATTGACCCTTATCTCTGTTAAACCTGCTATCTATGAAAAAAGAAATTTCAACTTTCAAACTCCTCCTACTGCTTCTCATTTCAATTCCAGCGTTGAGCCAGGAGGCTGAACTTCTTAACTTTGAAAAGAATATTGAGAAGGCCGTGGTGGCTGCTGATATTCCTTTTTTGGATAAGGTCTACGCGGATGATTTCAGATTTAAGCATGGCACCGGTTTGGTGGACTCCAAATCGTCCTGGCTGAAAGCTGTCGAACAAGCCAAAGGCAAATTTATCTCACGCGTGCTTGACTCCGTAGAAGTGGAAATCCATGATAAAATAGGAATCACCAACGGTAAAATCACCGTCACCCGAAAAACGGACAAGGCCGATAAGAAGTACATGGTGAAGTATGTGCGGGTTTACGTCAAGAAGGAACAGCAATGGCAAATGATCATGCACCGGACCGTCTTTGAGATCGATTATTAAAAAAATAACTTCAGTACAAAATTGAAAGACCAAAAAACCCTCTTGTTGGTTCAAGCCCGAAGGATAAGGCCCTTCCAATCTTCTGATGTTTCTTATTTTTACATTTAATAATTGAAAAAACTTTGTAATGAAAGCCATACTCTGCAAGGCCTTCGGATTGCCCGGTACGTTAGTCGTTACTGAAACTCCACCACCTAAAACTGAGGACGGAGATGTCCTCATTAGCGTGAGGGCCTGTGGCGTGAATTTTCCGGATGTACTGATCATCCAGAATAAATATCAGATCAAACCACCACTCCCCTTTTCGCCGGGTGGAGAAGTGTCGGGTGAAATTGTGGCCATCGGTGAAAAAGTGAAGCACCTGAAAATCGGTGATCGTGTGGTGGCCCTTTGTGGCTGGGGTGGTTTTGCGGAACAAGTAGCAGTAAATGCGAAACGGGTTTTTCCAATTCCGCCAGGGATGGATTTCATCAACGCCTCATGTACCTTATACACGTACGGAACTTCCTATTATGCGCTGAAAGACCGGGCCAATCTAAAAGCAGGTGAAACGCTTCTGGTACTGGGCGCGGCCGGTGGTGTGGGCCTTGCCGCGGTGGAGTTGGGGAAAGTGATGGGTGCAAAAGTTA
>JANYKP010000007.1 GCA_025358195.1 Cyclobacteriaceae bacterium | reverse complement strand
TAACTTTTTCATATTTTTCATTTGACACCCTTATCCGTGTTTATTTTATCAAATCACTGGTAGTCCTTTCTTTTTCTCGTGGTCCTCGAATCTCCAATTTTCATAAAGTCAAGGCTCGAGATGTATAAGGGCCAGGAGGAGTCTCAGCGTTTCGAAATTACAAATCAATGAGGTCATCGTCGTGTTGAAAAACTACCGAAGCCTCAGTTCAACAGAGGCTTACAGCGAACCTCAGCCAGGAAAGCACTGCACTTCGGGGTGCGAATATCTATATGGCTGAGCTTCGTTAAAGCCTTATTTGTTGTAGGGCATTCGTGCGTGCGCTCGTTGGTGTCGCCGCCCGCAATCCATCGCGAACACCAACGGGGGGCGGAGTACGTCCTTCCCTTGGTTTACTCGTAGATGTCTTTGCGATGGCCTATCCTTCTTATCTCCACGATCTTAATTACATCTTCTACCAAATAGATAACACGATAATCGCCTATTCGTATCCGCCACAAGGATTCCTTCTGACCTTCCAATTTCTTTGAACCCGCCGGCCGCGGATTATTTGCTAGTGCATCAATGGCTGTACTTATTCGTTTGATTACTTGAGAGGGAAGCTTTTCAAACTCCTTTTCTGCCGACTTCTTAAACGTAATGATATACATATCACAACTTCCCTTTTTTCTTTAAGCGCTTCTTTAATTCTTCCCAGGTGACAGAGGACTCGTCTCGCCTGGATTCAGCTATGATAACATCAAACAAATCTCCTATCTGCTCGTATTCCTCCAGCGTTTTTAAGTCTATGACCACCGCCTTTTTTCGGTTCTTCTCATCGGTAATGTAGCTGACACCTTTCATAATTTCTTGGTTTTATGATCTCCAAAGCTAACATTTTCATATCGCTTTTTCATTCACTTTTCCGATACCTATCGCAGAGTCGAATATTTCGGAACAGTCTGACCTCATTTCGAAAAAGGTCTGTACCGGGTATTTCGAATTGATGTATACCACCTGCCGACGCCTTTTTTCTCAACCCCTTTCGCCCTTTTTTGTCATCCCAACCCAACCACCTTCCCCCCGACCATCACCTCCATCGGCTGCCCGGATTCCAACACAACATCGGTCTTATCCTTTGACACCTTCACTTTTACAACCCGACCTCTAAACTCCAACCGGAATGAATATGATTTCCATTGGTCCGGAATGTACGGTGTGAAGTGAAGCTTGCCCTCTTTCACCCTCATGCCGCCAAAACCTTTTACTAAACTCATCCACGTACCCGCCATGGACGTGATGTGACATCCGTCTTCGGTGTCGTTGTTATAATCATCCAGATCAAGGCGGGCGGTGCGGAGGTAAAAGTTGTAAGCCTGTTCTTTGTATCCAAGCTTACTGGCTAGAATAACATGGACGCAGGGTGATAAAGAGGATTCATGTACCGTCATCGGTTCGTAGAAATCAAAATTTCTTCGGACGGTCTCCAAATCAAAATCATCTTCAAACAAAAAGATACCCTGCAACACATCAGCCTGTTTGATAAAGCAAGAACGCAGAATGCGGTCCCATGACCATTTTTGGTTCAACGGCCGGTCTTCGGGTTTTAGATTTTTTACAGGTATCAATTCCTTGTCAAGAAAACCATCCTGCTGCAAAATCACATTACGCTTAGGATCATAAGGAAAATACATGTTTTCGGAAATGTGTTTCCACTTATCCATTTCAGCTTTCTCTTGAAAGTTGATCTTGGCCGTAATAGCCGCATATCGTTTAGGGTTTGATTTTTTTACAAAATCAACAGCCTCCATCGTAAACCGCAACGTCCATGAACCCAGGTAGTTCGTGTACCAGTTGTTGTTTACATTGTTCTCATACTCGTTGGGGCCTGTGACACCCAGGATGACATACTTTCCTTTTTCCTCCGACCAGTTGACGCGCTGATTCCAGAAGCGCGAAATTCCAATAAGCACTTCCAAGCCAAACCCGGTGAGATAATCACGGTCGCCGGTATATTCGATGTAATCGCGCATGGCATACGCCATGGCGCTGGTGCGGTGAATCTCCTCGAACGTGATCTCCCACTCGTTATGACACTCTTCTCCATTCATCGTAACGAATGGATAGAAGGCAGCTCCGTCTTTGAAACCGAGTTTCTTCCCGTTTTCTATCGCTTTGCCTAAATGCTTGTAGCGATACACCAACAGGTTGCGTGCTACTTTGGGGTCAGAAGTGCCAAGGTAAAACGGCAGACAATAGGCCTCTGTATCCCAGTAGGTACTCCCTCCATATTTCTCACCCGTAAATCCTTTCGGTCCGATATTGAGTCTCTCATCGGCACCGGTGTAGGTCTGCATTAATTGAAAAATATTAAACCGGATACCTTGCTGCGCTGCCACATCACCATCAATCGTGATATCGCACTCCTCCCACTTGTGTGCCCAGACATCAGTGTGGTCAGCAAATAGTTTATCAAATCCTTTGGCTAGAATGTCCTTCAGTTTCTTTCTGGCAACCTGTGTCATTTTTGCTTTTGGATGGTTCTCCGAAGAAAGTACAACGCCGTATTTGTAGATCACTAACTCTTCTCCCTTTTTCAGTTTGATTTGTACAACATTGTCAGCATACTTTTCCCGCTTACTGGCCCGTACGATTCCTTTCAGTTTCTTTCCACCGGATGTCAGTGCATACGTCATACCGGTAATAACCTGAAAAAATGTTTTCTTGGTTTGGGCACTCACCAGCGCCAGGCCGGCTTTTGATTCTTTTGAAACTTCGTCCCAGAACTTTTCATCATAATTCGAATCCTTATTCACCACATTGGCATCTATGCCGAGGGTGATGGTGGACGATGATGAAAAATTAAGCGGTGTAACCGAATATCGTATGACGCCAATTTCACCATCCGCCATGGAGCAGAATCGCGTGGCATCAATCTTCACCTTTTTGCCATCACGCAATGTGGCGGTAAATGAACGGTGAAGCGTCCCCTGCTTCATATCCAACACGCGCCGAAAATCCTGCACTTTACAATGAGCGAGGTCAAGACTTGTCTTTCCAATTTTCAAGTGAATTCCAATCCAACTGGGTGCATTGAGCACTTTTGCAAAATATTCCGGGTAGCCGTTCTTCCACCATCCAACACGAGTCTTGTCGGGATAATAAACACCCGCAACGTAGCTGCCCAGGTGGGTTTCTCCGGAGTATTCCTCCTCGAAGTTGGCACGCTGGCCCATGCGGCCATTGCCTAAACTGAAAAGACTTTCGGATATCCGGTTGAGGTGGGGGTCAAAGCCTTCTTCGATGATTTGCCATTCGTGGTGTTTGATGTAATGCTTCATGGGGGTGAGAAGTTGAGAATAGGGAAGTTGAGAAGTGAGAATATGAGATCATATTCTACAAGGAAGCTAACAATTCAAGCTTAAAATCTCCGGTGAGTGGAATCACCAGATCTGCTTTGTCTAATTGTTTTGGAGAACCGATGCCGACGCATTTCATTCCAGCATTTAACGCAGCTTCAACTCCTGCCTCGGCATCTTCAAACACGATGCAGTCGGAAGGTCTTACCTTAACCAGAGACGCTGCTAATAAAAATATTTCAGGGTCCGGTTTAGTACGTGTAATCATAGTTCCATCTACTATTGCATCAAAGTCGTTTTCAATTCTTATCAATTGGATTACACGCTTGGCATTTTTGCTGCTGGATGCCAACGCTACTTTCAAACCTTTTTTCCGCATTTCCCGGATTAGTTCTTTCACACCCGCATAGATCTCGTCCGGTTTCATGGCGTCGATATACTCAACAAACCACTCATTCTTTTTTGTGGCAAGTTTTTCCTTTGCTGCCTCGCCTAACGAAATGTTTCCTAACTCCAGAATAATTTCCAGCGAACGCATCCGACTTACGCCTTTCAACCGCTCATTTTCATGTTCGTTAAAATTTTGCACTCTCAATT
>JANYKP010000579.1 GCA_025358195.1 Cyclobacteriaceae bacterium | reverse complement strand
CTGCTTCTTGCGGAGTACGGTGACAGTCACCAGAACGTCACCAATAAAACGATCCATTGGATTTGTGTTCCACTTATTTTCTTTAGCGTGATAGGCTTGATTGCTTCCATTCCATCGGGAGTAGTTCAATCGATTCTGGGTGAGAATCCTTACGCCAACTGGGCTACGGTTGGGCTCGTGCTGGTGATTGCCTATTACAGTACTCTTTCTATTACGTTAACAATCGGCATGATGTTGTTTGCAGCCCTGTGTTTGCTTGTCGCCCGGCTAATCGCTGAAACCAGCACCCCGCTTTGGGCAGCAAGTCTTTTTATTTTTGTCGTGGCATGGATCGGTCAGTTTTACGGACATAAAGTGGAGGGCAAGAAGCCTTCCTTTCTTAAAGACCTGCAATTTCTGATGATCGGCCCTGTCTGGCTCCTGCACTTTATCTATAAAAAAATGGGAATTCCCTACTAATTGAAGAGTAGTTATAGTGTTGCCAACAGTTTACCTCCGGCATTCTCCCCGGACTACGGTTCCTATTTGTTCAACCACACGGACCACTTACAACTGCAGGCAGCCGATTGGCTGAACTTTTATCTATTGCGGAATGTGAATCAAAAGGTCATGGCACAGGTTTCCTTCCATGTTGAAAACAAAAGGGCCCTCACTCCAGTGCACGCACCATTCGGCTCATTTCTTTTCTCGGAACGCTTGTCGCCGCTTGTATTGTATGAGTTTATCCAGCATTGCGAAGAGCATCTCCGGAGAAAGGGAGTCAAGTCAATTTACATTGCCGAGCCACCTTTATACTATCGCAAGTCGGGAGAGCTGCTGCAGACCATTCTTTTAAACTTGGACTATCGCATCAGCAAGGCGGAGTTGAGTTCCGGGATCAGGGTCGATAGCATCAGCTTCGAAGAAAAGATTGAAGCCTGGGAGAAGCGTAAACTGAAGCAGAGTAAGATGAAGGGGCTTGCATGCAAAACACCTCCTCTTAGTGAACTGGAAAATGTATATAACTTTATTTTACGCTGTCGCCAGCAACGAGGACACACGTTAAGCATGACCCTGGAAGAGTTAACGAAGACCGTGACTACCTTTAAGAAATCCTTCTTTTTATTCGTCACGTATTGCGAGAAGGAGATGGCAGCAGCATCAATTGCCATTTTGGTGAATCCGTCTATTCTCTATAATTTTTACTCGGGCCATCTTAAGAAGTTTGACGCTCTCAGTCCAGTGGTGTTGCTGACAAGTGCCATGCATAAATTCTGTGCGACCCATCAGATACAATTACTGGACCTTGGAACGTCTGCAATAAACGGCCAACCAAACTTCAGCCTGTTGGATTTTAAACTCAGGCTTGGCGCCGTGCCTTCTATAAAACTTTCATTTGAAAAAGAGCTGGTGTGAATACCCCGCTGGTTTCCGTTGTTTGCCTGTGCTATAATCACGAACGGTTTGTCGAGGAAGCCCTCCAGTCGGTACGAAACCAAACGTACCCAAATATCCAGCTCATTGTCGTGGATGATTACAGCACAGATGAAAGTGTTGAGGTAGTAAAAAGAGTTCTTTCTGATTTTCCGGGAGCGGAATTCATGGCCTGTTTATCCAACCTGGGAAATTGCGTTGCCTTCAATAAAGGTTTTGAGAAAGCGAGGGGCGATTTTATCATCGACCTTTCAGCCGATGATGTTCTGCTTCCTGAGCGGATTGAGAAAGGAGTGAAAATATTTCAGTCGGTAGGGCCGGAGGTAGGTGTGAATTTTAGCGATGCTGAGCAAATCGATGAAACAGGGAAAAGCTTGGGATTTCATTCCGATCTCTTCTCTCATGATACTATTCCGGAAGGGGATGTCTATCGCGAGGTTATTTCAAGGTATTTCATAAACAGCCCCACTATGATGATCCGCAGGGCCGTATTTGAAAAACTGGGAGGTTACGACGAGTCCCTTGCGTATGAGGATTTTGATTTCTGGGTGAGGTCCTCCCGCTATTTTAAGTATTGCTACACGGCTGAACCGTTAGTAAAACGCAGGATCGTTACCTCCTCGCTAGGACAAAAACAATACAGCAAGGGAAGCAAACAGCTGGGCTCTACATTAAAGGTTTGTGAAAAAGTGTATGCGTTGAACAAAACCTCCGAAGAGAACGATGCCCTAAAAAAAAGAATTCGTTATGAAATGCGACAAGCCCTCCGCTTGGGTGAAATCAGGCTTGCGTGGGAGTACTGGAAATTGTTACGTAGGATATTCTAATTCGTAGGGCCTCAGAAAAAAAATAGAGTACACACACTGCCTACCGCCACCTTGCCAACTATTTACTAAACAACTGGCTGTGATCTATTGAATGAGTGTTGGATTTTTTTAACGCGGAGGTCGCAGAGGAATGCATCACAGAGGGCCGCAGAGAAAATGCAGTGTACAACCCACTGCCTGCTGCTCCCGATAGCTATCGGGACCTACTGCCTCCTTCCTATTTCCGGTTATCCTCTCCCATCACCATACTTATATAACTATTGTACCGGCTCACGGAAACGGTTCTCTCTTCCACCGCCCTTCGGACCCGGCAATTGGGTTCGGTCAGGTGCAGGCAGCGTGAACCAAATTTGCACGCCAGCCGTAACGCGCGCATTTCCGGAAAATAATCGGATATCTCCTGTTGTTCCATTTCCACAAGTCCCCATTCCTTAATGCCAGGCGTATCAATTACAAATGTTGTGTTATCGATGGTAAACATCTCCGCAAATGTTGTTGTGTGTGTTCCTTTATCAGTAAAGTCAGAAACTTCACGAACATTTTGTCTTATCTGTGTTGAAAGACGATTGAGCATAGTAGACTTACCTACACCAGAATGTCCTGCCACCAACGTAGTTTTATTGGTGAGGAGTGATTTTACACCTTCGATGTCCTTATCGTCCTTTGCGGAAATAGTCATCATGGTAACTCCGATGGTTGAATACAATTGCTGATATGAATTAACGAGGATTCCGTCTTCCTGAGAGAATAAATCTTTTTTATTAAACACAAGTAGTTGCGGGATCCTGAACGATTCAGCGCTTACTAAAAACCGGTCTATAAAACCCAACGATGTTCGTGGATGCTTGAGTGTTGCCAACAGCAAAACTTGGTCAACATTGGCGGCTAATACCTGACTATGACTTGCCTTTTTTACCGACTGACGAAGAATGTGATTGTCACGGGGCTTGATTTCTGTAATGGAGATATCATTCTGATCCAGCAGTAACTCAACCCGGTCACCAATGGTAATCGGATTGTTCTCCTTGATCTCCTCCAACCGGAGTTTGCCTTGCAGACGGCAATTGTATTTCCTCCCGTCTGCACCCAGCACCTCATACCAGGAACCAGTGGATTTCATTACACGTCCTTCCATTCACCTCAATGATTTGTTACAATAGTCCACAATCTTATTGGTAGCACCCAGATTTTCCAGGACATAATGACGGGTCACATCACACGCCAGCAGAAACGTCTCGGGATGATTGATCATCATTTCATATTTTGCTTTTAACTCCATGAAGTTGCCCACCTCAAAAGCGCCTCCACGAAATACAAGATCCACCGCCTCCTGATATTTTTGGTATGCCTTGTTGCCAAAAAAAATGGGAATACCATAGCAGGCCGCTTCCAAAATATTATGCAGTCCCTGACCAAACGCTCCACCAATAAAGGAAAATTCCCCATATCGATATAAACGTGAAAGCATCCCGATATTATCAATGATCAACACCGAGGCATCCTGGATGGAGGAATCATTTGCTTTTGAATAACGCACGGATTTTACGTCAATTAATTTCTCAATGTCACGTAGAAAACTTTCGGTGATCTCATGTGGGGCAATGATAAACTTAAGGCGATTTTTATTTTCATTAATGAAGGGGAATAAAACCTCCATGTCTTCTGGCCAGGCGCTGCCTACGACCATAATTTTTTGGCCGTCCTTGAATCGTTGTGCGATGGGTATTTCTTCGGCTTGCTGAGTAATCTGATGGACCCGATCAAAACGCGTGTCACCTGACAATGTAATGTTAGCAATGCCAATCGATTGAAGTAATTCTGCTGATTGTTGGTTTTGGACAAAAAAATGATCGAACCTTTTCAGCATCGACCGAAAGAGGGAGCCATAGGATTTAAAAAAAATCTGGCCTGGACGGAAAATGGAAGAAATGGAAATTAAGGGAATGGTCCGCTTATTCAGTTCGACGGAATAGTGATACCAGAATTCATATTTTATAAAAATCGCCAAAGCAGGATTTGCACTTCGGGCAAACCATTCAGCATTTTTCCGGGTGTCCCACGGCAGATAAAACACAAAATCAGCATACTCATAATTCTTTTTTACTTCATAGCCAGAAGGTGAGAAGAAGGTGAGTAGAATTTTTATGGAGGGCTTGGAGGCCTTGAGTGCCTCCAGTACCGGTCGACCTTGCTCAAACTCACCCAGGGAAGCGCAATGGAACCAGACAAGGGTAGCCGTAGGAACAAGCGGAAATGTCTTTTCAAGTTTTTCGCGTTGTTGCCGACGGCCTTGCCTGAATGCCATTGCCTTGGGATTAAACCAGGAAGCGATCCAATACAGAAATTGCAGCGAGAAAATACCAACGTTATAAAGTAGTACCATTATAGAGTCTTGTTCTAAAATCCACTAATCCCTTTAATGTATTAATCCCTTCATCCTTTAATCCTATAATCCCTTAATCCTATAATCCTGATCAAAGATAGAATTTGAATTCAAACTGGTGTGAAATCGTTTGGGTGGAGACCTATTCACTGGTCATATGGCCAAGCTTCCTTATCCTGCCCGGTCGCTTACCTTTTTCTATCAGAAGGAATTAAAATACAGGTATTTTAATGATCGGCCCCGGATAAGCAGACGTTAAACATTCGCTGAAACACTTCGTTTTTAAGTTCATTTTTCGTTTTGTATCTTTCCTTCCTGAATTTGATGCCAGAACAAATTTGATTTGAGTAGTAGAATGGTTTTAAAAAATTAATTTTTAATACATGAAAAATACTTACAAGAATTATTGTTTGCTGATGTTCGTGGTTTGCGTGATGTTTCATACAGGTTCTTTACGGGCCCAAAATGAAGCGGACTTTGCCAAATTTTTGCAATCGGAGAAGGAAGATGCTTCCAAGTTAATAGCCGCGTACACGACCCCTGCGATAAAGGCGGTTTCCTACGGAATGACCAATGGCTGGTACCATACTGGAAAAGCGCATGGCAAGCTGGGTTTTGATTTTGGCGTAACAATGAGCGCTGTATTCACCCCCACTTCCGATGATTATTTTAAACCGAGCTCACTTGGTTTGAAGAACACAGTCCTTACCCCCGATCCAACTGGTCAGGCACCTGCCATTTTTGGTCCCAAGGTAACAACCACTTATAAGTCTACTTATACACCTTCAGGGACTAACCCAATAACCGGTCTTCCGTATCCACCTCAAAGCGCAAGTTTTAATGGTCCAGAAGGACTTGATTTAAGAAAGAGTCTTGGGTTTTCGGCAGTGCCTGTGCCCATGGTGCAATTGGGTATTGGCTTAATAAAAAAT
>JANYKP010000539.1 GCA_025358195.1 Cyclobacteriaceae bacterium | reverse complement strand
TGGGAAGCGTTATGATCTCATCATGACAGTGAACGGCTATCATCCGAATTCTGCGTACAGGCGCGCCTTAAACCATCGGGGAATTTTTGTCCAGGCGGGCGCGTCGAAGGCCCATATACCCAAGGCCATGCTCCAGGCATTGCTACTTGGACCATTGATGTCATTAACAAGCAAGCAGAAGTTTCGCTTCTTTTTAGCGAGGGTGAAGCAAGAGGATTTGTTTTACCTGAGCAGGCTTCTCGAATCTGGAGCGCTAAAACCTGTCATCGACCGGTGTTACCCGTTAAGCGAAACGGCGGAAGCCATCCGGTATCTTGAACAATGGCACTCGCAAGGCAAAATAATTATTCGAGTAGCGAATGCGTAATTCCATGACGTGGTCTTCAAAGCATTCAACTTTCAAATGAATGAAATTTTTTAACCGCAAAGACTCCAGGGTGCGAAGGAATACATGATCAATTTCGGTTATTTCCAGGATTCTTTGCAGTCTTTGCGCCACAGCGGTTAAAAACATCCAGGTCGATGCTTGTAAACGTCACCTGATCTTTGACTAGGTTTATTTTTCAGTTCAAAAGTTTAAAATGGCCAATATGCTATACCCCAGGACTAAGATTGATGCGCATGAGCATCTGATTCAGCCGTTGCGTGTGCATAGCTTACTGCCCGACTTTGAATTGGAGGATGTGTGGCGGGTACCGGTCAACTTGGCTTCAACCCATAGCCTTCAATTGTTCATGGATCAGTTTGCGAAAACCAATGTTACGTTGGTCAACAAGGGAATGACCGGACTTCTTTTTAGGATCCGTTTTTTCATAGGACGAATGCTTAAGTGGGATGTCAAGCACTTACAAGATCATCTTATTCCCGGGAGTATCCGGTTCCGTTATGCACAACAGGAAAATCTGACGTATGATGATCTTCCCCATCCGGGCTCAGGAAATTTTATCCCCGTATATAAATTGGAAAACGAATTTCTCTCCGAAATTGAGAACAGTACCGTACAGGGAGCGCTTCATCTTAGTCGTGTACCCTCCGGGCAGGACACGTGGACTATTCACATGGCAGTATATGTGAAGCCCAAAGGTTGGTTTGGGAAATCCTACATGCGGCTCATCACACCATTTCGACTATGGATTGTCTATCCGTCACTCATGAATGCCGCGAGAAAGAATTGGCAAGGGTATCTCAAGGCAACAGCCCCGGGTTTCGGGTTATACCCAACGGAGCAATACTCAGAAAGGAGAGAGGGTTCTACTTAGCAATAAGCGGCAGGGTTCGTTTTGCTGATCGTTTCGTTCTTTTTTGTCTTGATACAAAAAAGAACAAAAAAGATCAACTATTGGGAAGTGCACTACAGGTAAAACCGCAGTCCAATGCTCAGTTGAATAGTAAACTTCTGAAAATACTCTACACGATCAGAAGGCTGCATAAAATGGACGATACCCTCCGTCTCGTAGTTTCTTATTACATCCATGTAGAAAAGTCCGTATGAATAAACAAAGGAAACTGGGCTTCCTTTTTTCAGGGGAATAATTCTTGAAACCCTCATCCCGTATTTGCGGTAGGATTCCTTGAATGTTGCAACTTGGGAGGAGCTGCGACCCGACTCCGTGTAAAACAAAACGGATTGCAAATCCTGGTATTCGAATAGAATACATTTGAAACCCTTGCCTTGATCTTTTGGAAACTGAAAACCAATCCTTGCCCGTAACCCGTATGCCTTGAGCGTGAGGGTCGGATTAATCAGGTTATACCTCGCGGCTTCATCTGAGAAGGTAAATTGGTATCCTGCCTCCATCACTATTTTTCGAACCGAGTCTGTGGGAAATTGAAAGCCGACATACACTTCGTTGAGCGCGTTATATCCAATATACACTCTCTCTTCAGAGTAAGCATCCGGTGAACCACATGTTCTTTTTCTCCTGAAAAGTCTTATCAAGAACTCGCAAGAGTCCAGTTGTTGGGAAGAAGTTGTTCCAGTTTGTTAACTGAATGCGAAGGGATACGACGGAGTATATCTGTGAGCCATTCAAATGGATTGACATTATTTATTTTGCAAGTGCCCAGGAAGGAATACAACATCGCCGCTCTTCGCGCTCCATTATGGGATCCGGCAAACAGATAATTTTTTCTTCCGATGGCCACCGGCCGAATG
>JANYKP010000520.1 GCA_025358195.1 Cyclobacteriaceae bacterium | reverse complement strand
TGGACTTTGTCAGCAATGTTGATATTCTCTCCGGTGGAACACTCAGCTCTTCTCCTCAAACGGCAACGTTCATTGCAGGATTGGGAACGTACCCCGGTATTATACATACTTCCCCAAGCGCACCTACTTTCGTTCTAACTACGATTAATGGTTCGGGATTGGCCAATGTGGCCAGCAATGCTTTCATTATCTCACCACCTTCGGCCACATCCGATATCATTACCAATGCAGCATTCGTGTCCCCCGCCAATGTTGCCTACAGTACATTTCAGGAAAGTGCCAATATTATCAACTCTGCCACCAGCCTGGTAGTTGCCAAGTTTGATATCCGTGATGGTGCAGGGGCTGCGGACCCAGATCCCCTTCCTACCGTATTGACTAATCTTTCATTGGACTTAGGCCCCAACTTCGGCTTCATAAGGAGAATCGCTCTGTATGATGCAGCGGGAACTTCAGAGATCCAGGAGTTAGCGGTCGCCGGCCAGATCGTAAGCTTTGGCGGTCTTTCGTTAACAGCGGCAGATGGCGGTTCACTGTCATTCACGGTGAGGGCCAGTTTCACCACCGCGGTGACTGACAATGTTCAGTATTCCTTTACGGTCTCTTCTGCCACTGCGCAGGGAACTAATTCCACCTTTGCATCGCCATCCGCTGGTGGTGCGGTATCGTCCACCGCTGGAAATGATAACCGGATTGAAGTTACGGCCACCAAGTTACTTTTCGTACAACAACCCACGACCACTTTTCTCACCGCGACCATGTCTCCCGCTCCCACCGTGGAGTCGGTAGATGTGAATAATAGAAGAGATCTGGATTTCACCGGTGTTGTGGGAGTAACATCTACAGGAACGATGACAGGGTCTCCTCAGAATGCAACATTCGTGGCCGGCTTGGGAACGTATTCAAGTATTGTGCACACGGTGGTTGGTACAAACCTTACGCTCACCACTACCAATGGTAGCAGTTTATCAAATGTCACCAGTTCGACATTTAATATTAGTTTCTCCTCAAGTTCTGATGTTATTGCCAACGCGGGTTTCTCATACCCTGCCAACATTCCCTATAATAATTTTCAAGAACCTACGAACATCGTGGTGAGTGCCACCAGCGTGGTCGTTGCTCAATTTGATATTCGTGATGGAGGAGGTTCTGCCGATGGTGACCCTCTTGCCACGGTATTAACAGACATTACATTTAATGTGACAAATGCTTCTTTGATCCGACGTATTGCTTTGTACAATGGCGTCACCGAACTCGGTGAAACGACCCCTTCCGGAAGCACGGTCTCCTTCTCCGGCTTAAGTGCTTCTGCCCCGGATAATGGGTCGTTAACACTTTCATTGAGGGTAAGCTTTAATGCTCCTGTCGTTGACAACACGCAGTTTAGTTTTCTGATTACTTCGGTTACTGCAAGTGCCTCCGGGTCAGCCTTTGCCGCAGCCAACGGTGGCGGAGCTCAATCCAGTATCGCCGGAAACAATAACAAAGTAGCGGTCACGGCCACGGAAGTAAGATTTATTCAACAACCCACCAGTGCGTTGATAGGTATTGCCATGGTTCCTGCTGTCACCATTGAAACCACCGACAACCTGGGTTCAAGGGATCTTGATTACGGAGGTACAGCAACTATTACTTCAACAGGCGTACTTTCTGCGGCAACGACTTCCGCGATTGCCCTTGGATTTGGAACTGCCTCTGTTATCCATAGCGATAAAGGAGCGGGACTAACCTTGACGGCTGCCATTGGTGCTTTGACCAATGCTACGAGCACGCCCGTCTTTAACATTACAGCATCAAGTCTTGCCGATATTATTCTCGATAATACGTTCCCTGAGCCATCCGACATCTTATATAAAAACTACCAGGCGACCGATATTACCGGAGGCGCCAGTGATATCGCGGTAGCCCGGTTCATCGTCCGTGATGCGGGTGGCGCTGCGTCCGATCCGGACAATGGTCCTACCAATTTTAATAGCATTACGTTTAACATCGCCAATGTTTCCGCCTTGCGAAGGGTTGCATTGTATGATAACGCCGGAGTTGAATTGGCCGAGCTCGCGGCCGTATCACCTCTTACGTTCAGTAGTCCCAATCCGGCAAACGGATATGGCCCGACCGACAACGGTACAAGAACATTTACCATACGCGTAAGTTTCCAAAACTCCGCGCCCAACGTTGTGGATAACAGCAGGCTCCAATTTACGATCACAAATGCGACGGTCACAGCGAGTAGTTCTAATTTCATCAATGCCAGTGCAGGCGGGGCTACCACAACAACTGCAGGAACGGAGAACCAGATCGAAGTGGTGGCCAGCAAATTCGTATTTACCACCGCGCCAACGACAAGTATTTTTGCAAACATTCCATTCTCACCGGCGCCGCTGGTTCTGGAGGCACGGGATGTATTTGATGTGAAGGATTTGGATTACGCGCAGAGTGTGAATATCACCAACGCGGGAAATATTCCGATGACCGATGCGGCCGGTCATACTTCCGTCACCACAATCAATGTACCCTTTTCCGCTGGTGTATTGACATTGAACAATCAATTGCGGTATGACATCAAGGGAACGGGAGACGGTACGCTTACCATTGTCGATCCGCTAACACCCATCAGCCTGACTTCAGCACCCATTGCAGTCAATGTATCGGCAGCATCTGACATCGTTGAAAATACGTTCACGTATCCGGTCAATATCGACTATCTCCCCTACCAGGCGGCTGACATTAACCTGGCATCACCCGGCGATGAAATTGAAATGGCTCAATTTAAAATTAAAAGTTACCAAATGTCCTTAGTTCGTAACTATGACAAAGATATTTTACCTAAGGTTAAAGGAAATTCCAGCCAGCTTCAGGAGGTCTTCTTTAACCTTATAGATAATGCGTA
>JANYKP010000503.1 GCA_025358195.1 Cyclobacteriaceae bacterium | reverse complement strand
TATCCAAAGCAAGCAATTATCAACAGCGGATCGTCACTTGTCAATCGTCAACTTCCCCCAGACTGCCTACTGCCATCTACCTGCTGCCTACTAGTACATCGTCGTATTAATAAGTGTACATATTTTCTTTTTGGAACTTCTCCGTTAATTGGATTATTCTCTTAAGTTTTTTTGGTCCTTTAGTCCAGGTGAATGGGCCGCAACGTTGATTGTACAGGGTAATATAATCCTTCAGGAATTTTTCCAGATCCTTGACCGAATGATGTACCGAATGTTGTAATGCTTGCTTGGTTAAAACGCTGAAAAAGCATTCTATCAGATTTACCCAGGATGCATGAGTCGGTGTATAATGAAAGCTGACCTTGGGATGGTCCTCCAACCACTGTGCTGCGGGTATCCCATTATGTGTATTGAGATTATCAAGCACCACGCACAAACGTTGGCCCCGATAAGCTTGGACAACTTTGTTCATAAAGACAATAAAGTCTTCGGTTTTTCTGGTCTTATTGATCCAGGCCGTAACTTTTCCTGTTTGCACTTCCAAAGCGGCCAACATAGTACGTGTCCCATGTCGGACATATTCATTACTCCAGGCTTGAGGCTTACCTGCCCGCAGGGGTAAGAGCGGTTGAGTTCGATCCAGTGCCTGAATCCCCGTTTTCTCATCCACGCACAACACGACTGCATTCTCAGGAGGGGCCATGTACAATCCTACCACTTCAAGCAATTTCTCTCCAAACCGGGGATCCGGACTAAAATTAAAAGTCCTCAGCCGATGTGGATGTAAGTCATGCTCTTCTAAAACCCGATGCACTTTGTCCTTATCCATCTTTAAGTCAGATGCCAGTGTGCGCACACTCCATCTCCCCAGCCCTTTGGGTGGCTTGCGGCATACTCTGTCGACTATCCGTTGCTTTTGTGCAGCGCTATATTCTTCCGGACGCCCTCGGCCAGGCAACTCTTCCAATCCTGAGATGCCCTTGTCCTTAAACCGTTCGATCCAATCAATAACACGGCTTCTATGCAATTGAACCTTCCGGCTGATTTCCGATTTGCTTAATCCCGTCGCATAATCCAAAATGATTCCAGCACGCTGGCTTTCCCTTTTCGATATCGTCCGGCTTCTCACCATTTGCTGTAATTCTCCCTTTTGGACTTCACTTAATGAAAACTCTTTGCTTCGTTTTGTCATAAAACAAAGCTACGAAATTTGTTTGATATGTACAATTATTTTTGCGACAATGTACTAGGCTAATGCTTCGTAGGGCAGACAGGATTGAATACAATCCTCTCCTTTGATCGAAGCCCTAAAATAAATTGCCTGACTTCGTTTCTTTACCCGACTTGTATTTCTAATAAATCCGTGCTGTCAAAATACCGGTTGGCGGTTGATTGAATTTGAGCCGGCGTGATATGCTGAATGTGCTCCAACATCCGGGAGTAATACCCATCCGGAAGACCCCAGAGATAAATGTTTTTGACTTTATCAGCTACGGAAAAAAGAGTCGAATTTTCAGACTGCCAGCTGCCAATGAAATAATTTTTGGCAACATCCAATTCACGAACAGATATTCTTTCCTCTTGTAGAATCTTAATCTCACTTTTAATTTCCCGAATGGCCTCGCCCGCATTTTTCTGGTTGACCTCAGCGCCAATCATCCAGAAATTGTCGCGTAGGAAATGATTCATCGAAGAATAAATCCCATAGGTTAGTCCTTTTTCTTCGCGAATATTCTTCATTAGCCGCGAGCCAAAGAATCCGCCCAAAATGTGATTGAACATGACAGCCTCAAAGTATTCACTGCTGTCGGTTTTTGGTATACACTTTTTTCCTAACCGTATAGAGGCCTGTACACTATTCGGTTTTGTAATCGTATGGGATAACCCCGGATGATTTTCAAACGTTGGATCCTTCTCCGCTCGTGTTACCAGTGGGGGAATAATTTTTATAACTTCCTTAACTTCTTCATCCGACAAGCGACCAATGAGAAAAGCTGAATGAAGGGAGAAATGGTCATGGAAAAATTGGTGCAAGTCCAATCGGTCGATTTTTGCTATATCCGCTTCTTCCATGGAACTGCCATAGGGATGACTGATTCCAAAGACGGCCTTCCGAATTTCCTTGGAGGCAACGACATTGGTCTTCTCGTTATTTACACGCAAGGACTGCGAAAAAATCTCTTTCAGCAATCTCAATTCCTCCCCATCAAACGAAGGCCCTTCCAGCTGCTCTGCGACAATCCGAAGCGCTGCCAATAAATTCTTTCGCAAGGTGAATAGGGACAACGACACGACATCAAAACCCGGGCTGATCTCCAGTTGAGCACCCAATGAATCCAATCCTTCAGCAATTTGAAATGAATTTTTCTTGTGGGTCCCTTTTGAGAGCATGTGCGAAGTGAAGTGACTCACGCCCAACTTCGATTCATACCATTTACCGGCCCTGAAAATTAATTCTACCTTAACGGCCTCCTGCTGCAAATCACGAAAAAGGAAAAGTTTTTTATCTCCGGATAATTGAAAAATCTCCGGACGAGTGAGGGAGTAATCAGATGAAAGTTGAAATGGTGGGGCCTCGGTTCTATCCAGTATGGTCATCAATCGGCAGGGGCTTCTTCTTTCTCTTTCTTTTTAAAGAACATCATGACGGTAAAGCGTAAGGTTTCAGCGAGGGCGTTTTCACGCTTATTCGTAGGTACCAAGTATGCAACATCCAATCCAAATTTATCTAAACGAAATCCAACACCCGCCGTGAGATACTTGCGATTGCCTTTTTCTTTCGCTTCATAAAAATATCCGAGCCGGCCGGCAACTGTATTGTTATACCAATACTCCATGCCAAGAGAAGTTGTGATTTCAGCTATTTCTTCACTGAATCCCCCCTTTGCATCTGAAAAAGAACCGAGTACACCGCTCAGCATGGGTTTGGACTTACTGCCAGGATACGGGCTGGGCACCATCAATTTGTTGAAGTCTAATGCAAAAGACAAGCTATTGAGCGCATCCAAATCCATTTTATAAGCTGTTCCGATCCTAAGGCTGGTGGGAAGGAAGTCTTTGTTATTAGCATCCGAGTATGAAATTTTTCCGCCAAGGTTAGAGATGGTCGCTCCAAAAGCAAGATTAGAGTTTCTCCACACCATCGGTTTGGTATAATAAAAGCCCAGGTCCACCGCTACGGAGTTACCCGGTCTGGCATCAAATGAATTCGTCGATAAATATCCTGTAAGATTGGAGTGTATATAGCGAAGTGATCCTCCAATGCTTATATGCTCAGTTAATAAAGTGGAATAGGTAACATCAAACGCAAATTCTCGCGGATTATATCTTCCCAAAAGATCAGCGGGATCTGGACCTTGATTGAATTGCACTTCCCCAAGATCAAAATATTTCATCGAAGCAGCGACGGCCTGCTTGCGATTGATTTTGTAAAATCCTGACAGGTAAATAATCTTCATGTCATTAATAATCTTACCCAACCAGGGTGTATACGATAACGAACCACCTGAGCCCTTATCGATAAAAACAAGCTTGGCCGAATTCCAGTAGCCGGCATTACCATCCGGAGACGTAGCGACCCCAGCGTCACCCATCCCTGCGGCCCGTGAATCAGGCGTAATGCCAAGGAATGGAACAGCTGTTGTTATCACTTTATTGGTACTATCCTGCCCAATGAGGGAGGTGCCGGAAGAGCCAATGGTCTGCGCAGACAACTCGCCGATCACGAGTGTGGTGATAAAAGCCAAAGCTAACTTCTTCATAATCAACATCTAAGGGATAAAGATAATCAATTGAATATTATAACCTTCGTTATTTTTTCATTTTTAGAACCATCCAGCAGAGAACGAATCGAAAGCTTTAGCAAGTATAAGCCTCCCGTTAATTTTGTCCCGCTTCCAGTAGTAGCATCCCACACAGGAAGGTCGACCTGATAGGCGCTGCCATTAACAAGGTACGTGTTCGAAACCATCTGCTGACCCAGCTGATCATAAACCGTCACCACTGCCTCCAAGTCTTCTCCCGAGCGATTGTGTTTGAAATGGAAGGTTGCGGACGAAGTCACGGGGTTTGGATAACTGATCCATTGTTCAATTTGAATTCCAGGCTGGTCGGAAACTGAAAATGAAATGGAGGTCGATGCGATATTGCCAAACGTGTCAGAAGCTCGTAATGTAAGATGATGGAGGCCTGGTTTCATATCATCAACAGGATAACTGACCTTGCCCCGCTTGGGATTATCTACATCCGATTGATAGTATTTATTAAGCGTGAAAGTCAAGGTATCATCTACTATTGCCGTGATATTGTCTTGTGGTACAAAATTAGAAGTATTAATTCCATTGTCATCCGACAAGATCGCTACAATTCTGCTGTTGCTGCCGGAAAGACCACCATCAACAAAAGTTGTGTCGCCCATATATAATTCGATCGTGGGTCCTTTTGAATCGGTGCCTGGAAGTTTTTCCAGCGAACCAATTTTTATGGGAGCCTGAATACCGGTGACGTCGTTCCCATTCGTCTCAGAAAAAGCATACAAACTTATTTTACCGCTTCCAACGGCAGGATTGATCGATTTTGGAATAATAAATTCAATTTCGAATTGGCCATCCCGAATGCTTGCCTGTCCATGAAATACCGCATTGTCACGTCCTTTGAATGCGAAAGGAGGATTCTCATCGCCTTTGGTTTTCTCGGAAGTTGCCTTGTCATGCAACGCGATGGATACAGTGCCCTTATATCCGGCATCCGCAAGGCCATTTCTATAAACGCGACCGGTGAGTCTGATTTTAGATAATCCTTTGAGGGTGTCCGATCCGGAACTAAGGTTTATTATTTGAGTAACTCGGACCTCGGCTTCCGGAAGTGCCAACTTCATGGAAGGATCGCCCAGTAAAGAAAAATTACGATTGGAAATTCCTGAAATACTATTGTTTTTGGTGTCTCGCAAAACATCACCCAGCCGCCGGAACTGGTATTGGTCTTTGGTGAACAGTGATTGATAGAATGCTTGGTTGAGAGTGAAGTTGGTACTTGAATTAACCGGACGGGCCGTTGTCACGAGTCCGATAGAGCCGCCATCTTTTTTAAGAAGGGAAAGTTCCCCCGTTGAAATCAATCCTGGGTCATCGTTCCTTCCAAATTCACAGGTCGCCGTGATAAGTAATGGATAACGAGAAGCAGTTTTCCATTTATCCAAAGAAACCTGGTTGAGGATTCGCTCCTCCATCCATTGTTGTTCACTACCATGGCCTGTGTAATTGATAATCACGACGCCTTTGCGAACAGCGTTACTGAGCGCAGTTGTAGCGTCTGGTGAGACTTGTCCAATTTTGCTGATCTTCTGTTGAAATGCATCGACATAAATTTTTTGCGTGTTAAACTCCGGATGATTGGTTTCGATGGCTTCCGCCATTCTGTCGGACTGGCCTTGATGAATGTTGTAGTCGCCATCATCGGCCACGAATAAGATTTCTTTACGCCAATCACCCCAGTTTTGATTTTCGTATTGAATGATTTTAGTAACCACCGTTTTTGCTTCTTCTATTTTCTTCACGGGCATTCTCCCCACCCCAATATCCATCGTGTGGTCTTCGGTAGGATTTTCGCCCCAGTTGCCTTCATTGTTTTCCAGGAATGCAAAGTAATCGTCTGAAGAATAGGTCTCCAGGGGACTAAGTGAATTGCGCGACTCATAGGTGGGCACAAAATTCTTGTTGTAGGGTAAATAATTTTTGTAGTCGTATGAGCCTCGTCCGAAAAGCAAGAGATATTTTATACCTGAATTTGAATTATACAGATACTTGACCAGATCGCGAATGGCCGTGATGTCCTGTTTGCCTCCGGAGAACTCATTGTAAACCTGGGTAGTTGTGACGACAACGCTCGTCAAGGAATTCTTTGATTGACGGTGTGAGGCCAGGCGCTGCGCTTCGGATAAAAATTCAGGAGCCGATACGATCAAAAAATCGACGGAAGAAAGGCCATGCAGGTTTTGATTGAGTACCTCACCCTCTACTACAGGGAGTGGGTAATTTTTATTTGAAAGCGCTATGTATTTTCGTAAGGAGGCGGAGGGTGCTGCGAATGTGGTTGCTCCGGATCCATTTGTTGACTGCTGAACCCTGGCATTAAAGGGGTCCGTGACATCCCAGACCATGCCGTCGATGGGCATTGTAGCGATAGAAAAACGTGTGACAAGCTGATCTAAACTTCTGAGGGAATGAAAGATGGTTTGATCGCCATAGAGGGCAAGTTTTCGTTTTGTCTGAAGCAGTAAATAATCCAGATAACCTACCGACCTACCGGTGCCTGCTTTGACAAATTTCAGTTGAATATCCTGGTTGTCCTGAGAGGAGCCTTTGACAATCGTTGATGTAGTGACGAGAGTGTCAGTGACTTCAAAACCTTTTGGTGTGTATTGTGCATCGGCAATGGGAGGTACTTTCTGTACGCCGATCATAACGGAATTGTAAGATAGCTGAAAAGATGTTTCATTAAATGATTGCGCCATCACATTGGAGACCAATTTGATAGAAGCGCCTTCCATGATCCCAGGTATCTCAAATCGTATGGTATACGTTGTTTTGGTATCAAACTGCTCGCCAAACCAATCGCGGCCTGAATGGAGTTCATTGTATTGTTCTGTTTCGTAGTAAGCGAAATCGTCAAACTCATTACTGACGGGAAAATTTCCAGTAAGGCTTTCAAGGTCGGTCATCCGCCTGCCAACGCCTCTATCAAGCGTTATGAAATAGAAATTCTTATCGGTGTAAAGATGGTTCTGGTATCCAAAGATTCCTTTGCTTGGAATCAACTGATACGAATCGGGACCTTGCCCGAAAAACAAGAGATAATCTCCTTTATTAAACTTACCGTCTTCCCCTCCCTTTACGAAGATGGATAGTTCTTTCAATTCACTTATTCTGGGCGAACTGTTGGATTGTGGCAGCATGCCGTTCACTCCCCCATAAACTTGAATCTTTCCAGGATCTACCTGGTCGGGATTGATGCCCATTTTCCGTAGCAGGGAATAGTCGATTTTGTAAACGCCATCCAGTTGAACAGAGAGTTTATACCACTTTCCTGACGAGAGGACGGACGGTGTCTGGCCATGCGCGGCCAACCACCAAAGGAGGAATAATAGTGTCAGGGATCGTTTCAAAAGTTCAGATTCTTATCCAACGCATCAATAACGAGATCAGAATATAGAATAGTATGACAAATGGCAGGGCGGCTGCCTGTCCTACTGCCAGCAGTAATACTGAAATAACGATAAATGTAAACCTCACCTTATTATCGGCCCATTGGAAATTTTTGAACTTCAAGCCAAACATTTCCCATGGTGAAACCAGAAGCAATGAAAATATAAGGGTAATGGCTACCAAAAACAGATCATTTGAGATAAAGAAATCCCACGGCGGTTTTAAAAAAATCAAGGACGTAATGAAAAGCGCATTGGCCGGAGTAGGCAGACCGATAAAAGAATCCTTCTGATTTTCGTCGACATTGAATTTGGCCAGGCGTAGCGCTGAAAAAACCACCAGGGCGAATGCGGTGTAGGGTAAAAAAGCGCTGGATGAAAAGATGTCGATCATCTGAAACATAACGATGGCGGGCAACACCCCAAAACTCACTACATCAGCAAGCGAATCAAGTTCTTTTCCAATGGGTGAACTGACTTTTAGCGTGCGTGCCGCAAAACCATCCAGAAAATCAAAGACACAGGCAGCCCAGACAAACCAGGCGGCAAATGACGTAGCGTATTGGAGGGTAAAAATAATTCCAACGCATCCACAAAGGAGATTTCCGCAAGTGAGGACGTTCGGCAAGTGGCGTAGTAACTTCATCCGACGGTGAGTGCGCAGAAAGGATTGTGAACTTTTTCTTCCCCAATAGAAGTAACGGGCCCGTGACCGGAATAGACCACGACATCGTCCGGAAGCACAAAAAGTTTTTGATGAATATTTTTGATCAACGTGTCCAGATTGCCGCCAGGAAGATCGGTACGGCCAATGGAGTGATAGAACAGAACGTCTCCGCTTATCAGTATTTTTTGGTTAGGTTCATAGAAGCCAACATGGCCTGGGGAGTGACCTGGCAGAAAAAGAATTTCCAGGGAGCATTTACCAAATTTAATACTAGTGCCTTCTGTTAAGTCCCCTTCCGGAAGGGCTTCCTGATAAAGTGGGAAGCCGTAATTGGGAGCATATGTTTTCACGGCTTTCAAAACTGGAAGTTCTGTTGGATGAATGAAGAAGGGTACTTTGTATTGATGCTTCACAAAATCGTTTCCTAGCACATGATCGATATGACAGTGGGTGTTTAACAGAATTTTAACGCTGAGATTTTTTGCTGAGATAAAATCAGTTAATAAATTCCGTTCTGCCTTTTCATAGCAGCCCGGATCGATGACGCAGGCTTCCCGGGTCTCGTCATAGACCACATAGGTGTTTTCTTCAAAGGGATTGAATTTAAACGACTGGATGTGAATCATGCGCCTCAAAATTACCACTTTTCACGGGCAAATAGGACATGTGTAAATAACGTATTCCTTACTTAATTTTTTTAATACCTTGTAATTTCTAAAAACATTGTTATTTATGAGATCAATTCTTTTCCGGGGCTCCCTCATTCTGATAACCGCCTGCTTTGTTTTGTCGTGCAACAGACCTGCCGGGGATAAACCGATCAAGCGATACACGATCCGGCAATTCATGGATATTGTGCAGATCAATGGCGGAGCTTTCTCGCCCGATGAAAGCAAGGTCCTGATCAGCGGTAAGGAAACAGGCATCTTTAATGCTGAAGAGATCGACATCAAAACAGGTGAAACAAAACCGTTGACGAGATCAACCGACAATGCCGTGTATGCACTTTCCTATTTTCCCACTGATGAGCGCATGGTGTACACCAGTGACAAGGGAGGAAATGAGATTAATCATATTTTCGTCCGAAACCCGGACGGTACGACCATTGACTTGATCCAGGATAGTACCGCCAAGGCGCAGTTTGCAGGATGGAGCTACAACAAAAAACTGATGTACTACAGTTCTAACAGCCGTGATAAAAAGTACTTTGATTTATACAATGTCCAGGTTGCAGCGGGAGAGAAGAAAATTTATCCGTCGACACTGCTCTATAAAAATGAAAAAGGTTTGAATCCGGACGTTGTTTCAAATGATGATCGCTACATCTCTTTAAGTGAATCGATCACCACCAATAATTCAAATATGTACTTACTGGACACACAGACCGGTAAGCTCCAACTAATTTCCAAACATGATGGTGATGTGCAGTACAATCCTCAGTACTTCAGTCTGGATGGAACGAAACTTTACTACCTGACCAATGAAGGAAATGAGTTTATGTACCTGGCCAGCTATGAAGTGGCTACTGGCGAGAAGAAAAAAGTAGAGGAAGCGCCATGGGACGTTATGTATGCGTCCCTCTCGACTCATGGCAAATACCGTGTAGTGGCGATTAATAATGATGCGCGTACTGAAATTAAGATTTACGATGAGTCAGATGGCGGTAAACTGGTATCCGTGTCAGGTCTCCCGGAAGGCGATATCACCGGGGTTAGAATTTCCGACAGCGAAAAGCTCATGTGCTTCTACGTAAGCAGTTCGAAGTCGCCCAGCAATTTGTTTGTGTATAATTTCGATTCGAAAGAAGTGAAACAACTAACCCACACCATGAGCAAGGACATCGATCCGAATGACCTGGTGGCGGGAGAAGTGGTTCGATTCAAATCATTCGATGGAATGGAAATTCCAGGCCTCTTGTACAAACCAAAAGGAATAAAGGACGGAGAAAAAGTTCCGGCCTTGTTATGGATTCACGGAGGGCCGGGTGGACAGACCCGTCTGAATTATTCAGCGGCCCTCCAACATTTGGTGAACCATGGTTATGCCGTATTGGCTGTGAATAACCGCGGAAGCTCGGGGTATGGGAAGACCTTTTATGCAGCAGATGATCGTAAACATGGCAATGAAGATTTGCGGGACTGTGTGGAATCCAAAAAACACCTCGCCACGTTGCCATACATTGACACAGACAAGATTGGAATTTATGGTGGTAGTTACGGAGGCTATATGGTGATGGCAGCACTCGCATTTGCACCCGAAGAATTTAAGGTGGGTGTGAACCTGTTCGGTGTCACCAATTGGTTGCGTACGCTAAAAAGTATTCCACCCTGGTGGGAGTCGAGCCGCAAAGCCCTGTACACAGAATTAGGTGACCCCTTCACGGCAGATTCCGTCGCATTGCATAATAAATCACCACTTTTCTATGCCGATAAAATCACGAAACCATTCATTGTGCTCCAGGGGAGCAATGATCCGCGCGTTCTGAAAGTAGAATCAGATGAAATTGTCGCTGCGGCTAAAAGGAATGGTGTGCCGGTGGAATATGTAATCTTTCCCGACGAGGGGCATGGGTTTGTGAAAAAGGAAAATAATATCAAGGCCTCGGAGGAAGTACTCAAATTTGTGGATAAGTATTTGAAAGGCTTGCCAGATAATGAGGCGGGGGAGAAAATTGCGAATTAGAAATAACGAATGACGAATTGACACGACATCCTATTTCAAAAAGCCTGAAGTCATACGGTGAATAAGAAAAGGGAAACCGTTTACTTTTAGGCATAATAAATTTTCTGGGTAACCCTTACCCAATTGAATGTGACAAGGCATCCCTGGTGCTGAATACTTATATTTGCCTCTTACTTCATTTAAAAATACCAAACCATACGAAAATCAATGAATTGGCCGATACGATTATTATTTTTTGCGATCGCTGCAATAGCAATACCCTCCTGCGCAAGTAAGACCTCGATCGTCTCAAACGAAAGTTTACAAACCGCCAATAATGATGCGGTTTTAGAGATCATTACTGATGAAATGGATGATCTCGCTTCAGCGGTGTTAAACAGCAGCATTGAGTCCGGGTCTGCTTCCGGTGGCCGGACGGAGGCATTGACCGATGACCGTTTAACATGCACCGGAACCACCATTGTTTTTTCCAATGTAAGCACTGATAATTCATCCGGAACAGCAACCATTACTTTCCCGGAAGCTGGCTGCAAGGATATTAAAGGAAATGTCAGAAAGGGTTCTATCCTGATTATGTGGACTGGAGGGAAATGGTATAAGAAAGGAGCTACTCATACCATCACCTTGAATAATTATAATATTAACGACATTGCCATCATCGGTAAACGCGTGTTGGCATGCGATTCATTTACTTATGTCAGCTCCAAATCCCTTGCCGTCCGATGGAACCTTGCGGCAAGTCATACACTCACCTGGCCTGACGCAAGCACGGCAACATTCAAAGTAAATAAAAAAAGAAAATGGGATCATTCAGCCGCCGAAGAAATATATACACACACCAATGGACCTAATGGTGACTTCGCGTTATCCGGGACAAACCGTTATGGGAAAGAGTTCAACGTAAGCATTGTAACACCCCTTTACTATGCCTGGTCCTGTATAAAAATCAGTAAGAATTTCATGCCGATCAGTGGGACAAAAGTTCTGACGGTTGTTGCAACTGGCAAAACGTTAGCAATAAATTACGGAACCGGAATCTGTGATAATTCCTATGTTCTTACGGTCGATGGCATTAGGCAAACCTTGCATGCAAAAAACAACAGCAGTGATGATTAGACGGTTGAAGGGTGTACCAACACGCCCGGCGCGAGTTCAGTAATTGTCGAATCCGAATCGTCGGTATAACTTCTTATACCTTAGGTCGCTTTTTAATTTATCAAATGCA
>JANYKP010000463.1 GCA_025358195.1 Cyclobacteriaceae bacterium | reverse complement strand
AGATGCAAAAGACCAGCGCGGCCGGCCGTTGCGGGTATCATCGATCTCCGACCTCGGCTTTTACGAAGGTAAAGTAATGGTCAGCGGACTTTCCAACCAGGAATTCAGTTCCACCTTCAGGATCATTCCGTTCCCCTTCGGAAACAAACAAGATCAGTCTTCACTTGAAATTTATCATGCGGCCCACGCACAGTACGAGACGGCAGCTCCTATCAGGACGTTTACCATTGGAGAACTCAACGGCAAAAAATACCTGATTGCCAGCTATACCTGTACGCCACTTGTATTATTTCCCCTGGGTGAACTCAAGCCTGGTACGCATGTGAAAGGCCGTACGGTGGGTGAGTTTGGAAGTGGAAATTCTCCGCTCGACATGATCACCATGAAGAAAGGAGATGACATGCTTTTGATCATGTCCAATTCCAGCCGCCCTGTGTTCAGGGTGAAGTACAAGAACATCGAATCGTATCAAGGTACCCTTACTACCCCGGTCGAAGAAAGTTTTGCCACCGCAGGAGTGAATTTCATTCAGATGCCTTTAACCAACGTGCTCCAACTCGACAAACTGGACGACAAACAGATCATTGTTCTTCAGCGCAGAACCAACGGCGACCTTGATCTATGGACGGCCGGTGATCGATGGTTGTAATCAACACGAATACAATCAGGTTGTGCCTCTCCAGCTGCCTGATTGTATTCTTTTTTTTCCTGACCTGTTGTACCAATCAAACACAAACGTCCTCCGCTGAAGTTACCATTCTGTGGAAAGACGGTCATGCAATGGCAATTGCCATTCCCGGCTGGTATCTTGAAAAGATCAACCAGGATTCCATTGACCAATTAGTGTCTGTACGATTGGTACGTCCGGAAGAGACTACTTCGATTTTGGGCGAGATCACCTTCAACACAAACGGAATTGAGTTTGTTCCTGCAATTCCTTTCACACACGGCTTGCGCTATGAGGTGATAATAAAAAATGATCGTGTAGCGGAAATCGAAATTCCTGAACCAGATCCTGCAGAGGCGCCTGTACTACTTGGAGTGTTTCCATCACAAGACTCCTTGCCGCTTAACCTGCTGAAGATCTACCTTCAGTTTTCAAAACCCATGGCTGAAGGGCATTCTCAAAAGCAGATTGTCATGTTGAAGAGCAATCGCGACACGGCACATGCTGTTTTCCTCGATCTGCAGCCGGAACTCTGGAATTCAGACCAAACAATGCTCACAGTGTGGCTGGATCCGGGTAGAATAAAGAGAGATTTACAGCCGAACAAATTGCTGGGCAATCCCCTGCAAGAGGGTGAAGCATATACACTCTTGATTTCGGATCAATGGAAAGACCTTTACGGAGCAGCGCTGCAAAGTGGGTATAGCAAACATTTCGTGGTCACTTCACGCGACAGTCTCTCACCGGTTCCCGGTTCTTGGATGCTCAACACTCCCATTCGGGGCACTGTGAATGCGTTGGAGGTTAATTTCAAAGAACCCTTGGACTACAGCTTGCTGAACGCAGCCCTCCAGGTCCGCCATGCAAAAGGTAAGTCTATCGAAGGAAGCATTCGGATAAGGGATGAAGAAAGAATATGGCAATTCACTCCAGCCGATCCCTGGATGAAGGGGGTTTACGTGTTACAAATCGAAACACGACTGGAGGACCTTGCCGGGAATAATCTCAACCGACCATTTGATCTTGATTTGAAAAGTCAGAGCGCTAATCTGTTTTCAGAAAAAATAGTTGAGATTCAATTCATCGTTAAATAGATTCAGGTGCATTAAACAGTTCACAAATTGAGAATAAGGGGAATGTATTTCAATTCGACATTCGTAAATCGTAATTCCCAATTTTCTAATTTTACATCTCATATGCTCCGCCTTTCTATACTTCTCCTTAGCTTCCCATATCTTTCCTTCTCCCAGGGAAAAATTGTTCACCCAAATGCCCACGCCCACAACGACTACGAACATGTTCGTCCCCTTAAAGATGCGTTACTGAATGGGTTCATTTCTGTCGAAGCAGATGTGCACCTTCAAAACAAACTGCTCCTAGTCGCGCACAACCGCCCGGGATCAACGACGGAAACATTGGAGAAATTGTATTTGGCTCCGCTTGACAGTCTTTTAAAAACATCGGGCGGTCGCATCTATCCTGGATATGATAAAACGTTTTATCTAATGATCGATTGCAAAACAGAAGCATCCTCTACCTATGAGGCCATCCGGGCTGTTGTAACAAAGTACCCTCGTTTACGATGCGCTGCAGGAAATTGCCCCGTCATGATTTTTCTTTCTGGGAATCGCCCCCTGACTCAGATCATGAGCGAAAGTTATTCCGGAATAGGTCTTGATGGGCGTCCGGCGGATTTGGGTAATGGTTACTCAAGCGAGCGCATGCCCGTGATCAGCGATCATTATATGAATTGGTCGAGATGGGACGGGAAATCCAAATTTTTGGAAGAAGACCTTCAACGCTTAAAAGACCTTGCACAGCGTGTACATGGCGAAGGAAAAAAGTTACGGCTCTGGGCTATTCCGGATAATGAATTGACATGGGAGGCACTGTTAAATGTTGGAGTTGACTTTATTAATACGGATCACCTGGAAGAATTAAATCGGTTCTTAACACGAAAGGGATTGTGAATTTAGTAAGCCCTTTGCTGAAATGAAATACCAAATTAAAATCGTAGCCAGACATTTTACCGATTTCTGGTGCACTGTGATTTTCCTGAAAGAGAAAAATGTTGTTAGGCAATTCCCAAACTGCGTATGTGGAAAAGGTGGGAATGAAATGCTTTCAGCATGGAGGAATATTCAAGGTACTTAACATTGTACTCCTGGCAGGTTTCTTTTACAAACTCGCTGATTTTCGGATAGTGTACGTGACTTATCGTGGGAAACAAATGATGCTCAATCTGAAAATTGAGGCCTCCCAATAGCCATGAAATTACTTTATTATTCGTTGCAAAATTGGCAGTTGTGCTTACCTGGTGTATGGCCCACTCCTTTTCAATTTTAGACGATGCCTCCTCGGGTAATATGAATTGTGTACCCTCCACGACGTGTGCCAGTTGAAAAACCACGCTTATGAACAGTCCACAAACAAACGTGATGATCAAAAAACCAATTAATGCAGGAAGCCATCCTACCATGATAACAGGCAACACAATATATGCACCGACATATGAAATTTTTGTAATCCAAAAGATAAAATGTTCCTTCAGCGCCAGTTTGCGCGGTTCGGAGTTAGCGGCAACTTTTCCGCTTACGTATTTTACGAAATCATCATAAAAGACCCATGCGATATACGACACCCCATAGAGAATCACCCAATACAGATGTTGAAATCTGTGGAACCAATAGCGCGGTTGATCTTTATGAAGGCGCATGAAAGGTTGAACATCAATATCAGAGTCCATTCCTTCAATATTCGTAAAAGTGTGATGGTTGACGTTGTGTTTTATTTTCCAGTAGTATGAATTTCCGCCCAGTACATTAAGTGAATAAGCGGTGACTTTGTTTAGCCACGCATGCTTTGAAAAACTCTGGTGACCACCTTCATGCATTACGTTGAATCCAATGATCGCCAGGTTTGTACCCAACAAACAGCACAGCACGATGGCTACAGGTGCAGCGGGAGTGAAAAAGACCAATGTCACGTAAAGGACAATGGCCGACACAAATTGAATAATACTTTTCAGGTATAACCGCCAGTTGCCGGACGGATCAATACTCCTATTTGCAAAATAGCGATCAACTTTCTCCTTTAATGATTTAAAAAAGGGACTTTGATTATTATCGAATGTGACTTTTAACATTTTATCTTGATTATGACTACAAGGGTACAACGCTTTATCCGCAACTAAGGTGCGCCTGTTTAACTATAATTGTTGGTTGTCCGTTTCTGGTTTGATTTGGGCCATCGTCCCAGGATTAGATACAATAATAACTGCTTCGGTTTGATTTTTCGGGCCATCGAGAAGACAAACCGGCTGGAGTTTGGCCGACTACGTTATTTTTGAGTAGAATTAGACACTTTCATGAACAGTCCCTCGCTACTTAAGCACCTGCGCGACATACTCATCCTCCCTTTTACGGTTACAGCCATTATTCCACACCTGATCTTCGAAGAGCCACAATCGTCACATTTTATTTCCGGTTACACCATTCATTTCAAAATTGCAGGAATGTTGTTGGGTCTGGGTGGAATATCGCTATTCGTCTATACGGTCTTCTTGTTCAAAACCCTTGGACATGGCACCCTTGCTCCCTGGATGCCAACTCAAAAATTAGTAATCGTCGGTCCGTATCGCTATTGCCGCAATCCTATGATCACAGGGGTATTGTTCACTCTTGTTGGTGAGGGTCTATTTCTTCTTTCAACGAACATTCTCTTATGGGCTGCATCATTTTTTATGATCAATGTGATGTATTTCATTTTCATTGAGGAACCAGGCCTTAAGAAAAGGTTCGGTGATGAATACGGTGCCTATAAAAAGCAAGTGCCTCGCTGGATTCCCAAAACACGCCCTTTTAAAAATGCCGGAATGTTTTAACCGCAAACATTTTATCTTTGGGCCAAATTAAGAACATAGCATAAACGGATATGAGGCTTGGACAGTTGGCAAGGAAATTGGCAGTACGGCCTATTGAAATTGTGAATTTTCTCGCGGTTAAGAACATTCATGTTGAGGATGGCTCCAATACCCGGATTGAGGATGATCATGTGGCAATGATCGTAAGGAAGTTTGCCCCGGAACGTGCCGAGGCCTTACTGACACCACATCACACAGACGCATTGGCTGATGATGAAGTGCCCATTCCTGCCGAGAATACATCGTTCATGCCCGATGAGCCTACAATAGAACTTGCCGGGGCCGAAGATGAGAAATCTCCAGACGGAGTCAACCCAGAAGAGAAGTTTGAATTAATAAAGGCCCCTAAAGTTGAGCTCTCCGGACTAAAAGTACTGGGTAAGATTGAACTCCCGGAAGCTAAAAAGAAGGAGTCTCCTCCTGCCGAGCTTGAATCACCTAGTGAAAACACTCCTGTGGATCCCGGCAGAAAACCCTGGCCGCCAGAAAGAAAAGCATATCCGGCAAGGAGAGAGAGACAGAATCTTCCTCCCAGAAAAAATCCGATTGCCTTGCAGCGCGAGCGGGAAGAAATGGAATCTGCTGAACGGAAACGTGCCCAGATCGAACGTGAAAAAGAAAAACGTGCCCTGCACTATCGCAAGAAAGTGAAAGAGGCACCGCCCACGAAACGCGTCAGAATGGTGGAGGAACCTGTTGAAGAGTTGTCTGACGCTGCAATGGTTGAATCCCCAAAGACATGGTGGGGTAAGTTTTTACGGTGGTTGAATACTTAGATTATTTTGATCGTCAATCGCTTCGGGAATCCGTAATTCCCTCCTTTGCTATCATATAGACATTGTCGCTAAGTAAGGAACCAAAATAAAAGGGTTCCAGCAAGGTTGCCATTTCATCCTTTGTTTCAGCCTCCGGAAAATGGAAGTTACAACACCTACATTGTTCCTCAGACATTGCTCATGGGAGCCGCCGAGCAGCATATCAGAATTCAAGCTTGAAGGAAGGGGAGTTAGTAAGCAGCATTGAAAAAATAAATCAATAATCCTTTCCTTTAGTATTTATCTTTTCACCACCTCGTAACCAACATGATCTTCAAAGTCTGGCACGTCAACTTCTGCGTAGTACACGTCGTCCAGCACGTAATATTCTGTGCCGTCAATCTTTTTCACTTCATATCCATCCGGTAAAGCGTCTACCACAGCACCGACCGGTGGATCAACCACTTGGTATTCATTGCTGTTCCCGGCTTGCGCATAATATGTTCCATAATAATAATAGTAATTGCTGGGACCAACTACAACGGTGCGGTAGCCCATCGGCAACACACTGATTCTCAAACCCCGGGCCGGACGCACGATTACAAATCCTGAATTTCTTGGCGCATAATAAATTCCATTGTGAAAATAGTACTGATTTCTGTTCGATCGGATCATTACCGCGGAAGGCGGCATGGTCGTAATGACCGTTCCCCATCGGGGCATATTGCCATAACGAACGTGGGCCCGCCGCACAACTACCGGGTGATAGACCCGTACCATCGACTTCCCTCTCCCGCGGCCTCTTCCCTGCGCCTCGGCGGTTTTCACGCTGCCAACTGCAATGAAGAGGGTGATTGTTCCCACTAGTAGCATTGATACTTTTTTCATGATGGTTATCTATTTTAACTTACGATTAGACTAATTCGATCAACAGCAGTTTAAATAACCCTCCTCCCGCTAAACCTTGGAATCTTATTTAATCGATTTGAGAAATGTCATCAACCGTGCATTGAAAATTTTGGTGTTTTCCAGGTTGCTAAGGTGCCCTGCCCCATCGATAATTTCGAAAGTCGAACCTGGAATCAGTTCATGCATCTTTTTTGCTGCTTCGGGTGGTGTTATTTTATCTTCCCTGCCCACCATGATCAGTACGGGAATTTTTGTTTTTGCAAGTTCATCGCACGAATCTTTTCTGTCGGCGAGCGCCTGGAGGGTTTTGCAAACGGTATCAGGATTTGTGTGAAGAATAGATTCTCTGATAAACGTCACTTCCTCAGGCATGGTGTTGATGGAAGCCTGAGCAAACAAATTGTTCACCATTTCATCGGCATACTTTTTCAATCCGCTGAGCCGGATTAGGGCAATCGTCTTTATTCTTTTTTCCCGTCCTTCAATGGTGTCGGCGTTGCATTGTGTATCGCAAAGGATCAATGCCGTTATTCTTTTATGCTCTTTTTCTACGGCGTTGATGGCAATGTATCCCCCCATGGATAATCCACATACAACAATCTTATCAAGTTTCAGGGCCTCCATAAAAAGGAGCAAATCGTCAGCAAATTGTGTTACACTAAATTCAACCGAGCCTGGTTCCGAACGGCCATGACCCCGAACGTCATAAGCGATTACACGATGCGTGTCCCCAAAGGCAATCAATTGTTTTTTCCACATTTCCTTATTGAAGGGGAATCCATGAACAAAAAGAATGGGAATGCCATCCAGGAAGCCTTCATCAAAATAGACTACCCGGTTTCCTTTAATCACAATTTCCTTTTGAGTGAATTGCATGAGACGGCTTTTGGATTGAATAGTGATCTGTTTCTTGTCAGGCAAGGCTGGTATCAAATCCGGGTTTAATTTGTTTCTCTTTGACCGATCGGATTTTTCCTTCAAAGGCAGTGATTCGTTGCAATATCGCCGAAAGGATCAATCCAAATAATACAAAGGCCACAAAAATAATAAACCCAGGCTGTAGGGATGTTTGGTTGGTGGAGATGCTTGCCAGAGAATCAGTTTGCATGTTTAAACTCTCCAATTGACTGTCAAGTATTCCTTTGAATCCGATGTAGGCCATAAAGATGGCAACGACATTTACATCGGCCATACTCCATTTCCCCGACTTAAAGGCAAAAAATTGAATAAATTTATTGGCTCTCCATTTTTCATTTCCCAGCAGGTAGAGTTTGGTCGCTAGGAGTTTCCCGATGGGGAAAATAATACTGAAAATCAGGATCAATATTCCTACAAAGGCTGAGTCGTACTTGCCTGTGTCAATCAAGATGCGAACTACATCGACAATACTCTTACTTTGAAAGAAGATGACCTGGTCGTGAAAAGCTATATTCTCACCCAACAAAATAAACGACATCTCCTTGATGCGTGCATCGATCTCAATCATCGGAGTGGTGAGTCCGACGAAAAGCACGGCCAGCGCTAACAAAACAGAGATGACAAAAAGCGGTGTGTACAACGGTTTTTGAGACCGGAGGAGCCACCACATGACCAAAAACATGACCATAATTGCCAGGATGACAAATGTGTAGAAGTACGTTCGTTCCTGTAATCCATCCAACATCGACTGACTTGTAATATTAAAGCCTGCTATATCAGCAGCCTCGTATTTGTGAATAATGCTTTCAATACGCTGAACATCATTCACGCTATCATATGTGATGGCGCCGAATTGAGCCATTTTGCTTTGAACCAGGAATTTCAATTTTTCCTTATTCTTCGGCTTCTTTATTTCATTGACGATGGTTTGTGCAAATAAGAGGACTTGCGCATGCAGCTTCTCCTCTTTCACGAATGTTCGGATCGCAAATTTCTTAAGCTTTCCTCCAATGGTTTTTTGTTTCTTG
>JANYKP010000452.1 GCA_025358195.1 Cyclobacteriaceae bacterium | reverse complement strand
CAAGAAACAGGTAAAACTCCTCCACTTAGTGCTTTGCCAAGAATGAGCAAATCAGGTTTTACATTCTCGTGGTCAGATGCAAGCATTTTACCAGTACGCGCAATCCCTGTCTGGATTTCATCCATCATCAACAGTACGTTGTTCTCCGTACAAATCTTTTCTGCGGCTTTCAGATAGCCGTCATGAGGCACATACACCCCTGCCTCTCCCTGGATCGGCTCAATCCACAGCCCACATACGTTCGGGTTGGCAAGGGTCTTTTCCAACACAGCCACGTCATCATAGTCAACAATTTCAAAGCCAGGCATCAGTGGGCCGAATCCTTGTTGCGCGGAGGGGTCGGTAGAGGCAGAAATAATAGTCGTTGTTCTTCCGTGAAAGTTTTTCTTTACCGCAACAATTACCGCCTGATTATTAGGAATTCCTTTTTTTGTATAGCCCCATTTGCGCGCCAGTTTAATGGCTGTCTCGTTGGCTTCCGCTCCACTGTTCATGAACAGCACCTTCTGATAGCCGAATGTTTCGCAGACATATTTTTCCGCCAGTCCCAGTTTATCATTGTAAAATGCCCGGGAAGTAAGCGTCAGTTCTTTGGCTTGCTCGGTTAATGCACGGATGATACGCGGGTGACAGTGACCTTGATTGACGGCGCTGTATGCGGAAAGAAAATCATAGTAACGCTTTCCCTCCACGTCCCACAAGAACACACCCTCACCCTTACACAATACTACCGGCAGGGGGTGATAGTTGTGCGCACCATACTTCTCTTCAAGTTGGATAGCCATGTGGCCAGCGGTGATGGATTCCACCATAAAACATCGATTTAGCCATAAAGATAATCAGGATTGGCCTAACTGACCACCAACGATCCATAACCGCTTTTCATTCAGGAAAATCCTGAACATATTTGCGGGATTAGTTGCGCAATAACCCAACCATGAAATACAAACGCCTCGTTCTCAAGCTCAGCGGTGAGGCCCTAATGGGCAAATCCAAAACCACTAGCATCGACCATGAGGTCCTGGAACAGTATTCTAAAGAGATTAAGGCAATAAAAGAAATGAATGTAGAGCTTGCCATTGTGATTGGCGGTGGCAACATTTTCAGGGGCGGGCAGGCCGAGGCTCTGGGCATAGATCGCGTGCAGGGCGACTACATGGGAATGCTGGGTACAGTAATAAACGCGATGGCCTTACAAAGCGCGCTCGAACGGCATGGCATGTATACGCGGCTTATGTCCGGTATAAAAATGGAGCAAGTCTGCGAGCCTTTCATCCGGCGCAGGGCTATCCGGCACCTGGAGAAAGGGAGAATCGTAATTTTTGGTGCTGGCATTGGCAACCCGTACTTCACGACCGACTCAACCGCCAGCCTGCGGGCTATTGAAATCCAGGCAAATGTTGTACTGAAGGGTACGCGCGTGGATGGCGTGTACACAAAAGACCCGGAGAAATTTCCAGAAGCTACGCGCTACACTAAACTTTCATTTCAGGAGGCCTATGAAAAAAACCTGAACATTATGGACATGACAGCCTTTACGTTGTGCATGGAGAACAAACTTCCGATCATTGTTTTCGATATGAATAAGGCAGGGAATTTACTGAAAGTAGTGAAGGGCGAGGAGGCTGGAACGTTGATTAGTTAGGGTTTTTGAAAGTGTGTAAGTTAATTTTTGTTTTGAATTATCATTCTCTACGTGTCTAGGTGTATATGTGTTAATGTGTTTACGTTTTCTACGTATTAAACGTAAACACATTAACACTTACAAACGTCTACTACTATGGAAGAAATTGAACTTTATATTGAGGATGCTCGCGAGCAAATGACCAAGGCATTGGGTCATGTGGGTCATGAGCTCACCAAAATCCGCGCCGGCAAAGCAAACCCCTCCATGCTCGATGGTATCCAGGTGCCATACTACGGCGCCACAAGTCCGCTGAACCAGGTGTCATCCATCACCTCACCGGATGCCCGTACGTTATTTATTAAACCTTGGGAAAAAAGTTTAATCCAGGAGATTGAGAGAGCGATCATGGCCGCCAACCTGGGCCTCACACCACAAAATGACGGGCAGCAGGTGATCATCAACATACCAATGCTCACAGAAGAGCGTAGAAAACAATTGGTGAAGCAGGTGCATCAGGAGTGTGAACTTGGCAAAGTGAGTATTCGAAGTGTGAGGAAAGAGACGAACGAGGCCTTGAAAAAAATAAAAGGCGCACCGGAAGATGATTTGAAGAATTCGGAGGAGAGCGTTCAAAAACTTACCGATGAGTTCATTGGCAAAATAGAGGTGCTGATGAAGAGGAAAGAGGGTGAGATTATGACGGTGTAGGTAAATTCATCAATTCGTTGATTTGAAAATTTGAAAATCAGTTTATCGGTCTGCATTTTTGTTAGCCAGCATTTGCTCGTGAGAACAATGGGGCTATTCGTTAATGTAACAATTCAATTCCTGGGACCTACATTTCCTTACATAGATTAAATTCTTTTTAATGCACCCTATACTCTTTGAGTTTGGTTCATTTACGATTTACACCTATGGTTTCTGCATTGCGGTAGGGGCTGTGTCGGGGGTAATCTACATGGCGTGGCAAGGCAAAAAACAATTCGGCCTTACGTTCGATCAATCGAATACACTTTTCCTTTTGCTGGTAACCGGTGGTGTAGTAGGAGGAAAATTTTTTTTAATTTTTGAGGATCCTTCCCGCTACTTATCTAATCCTCAGAAGCTTTTAACAGGAAGTGGCTTTGTCTTCTACGGTTCGCTGATGACCTGCATCCCCATCATGTTCTGGTTTTTCAAGCGACATAAAATTCCTTTGTGGCCCATGTTGGATATTATGGCAATCGTGACCTGCATCCTTCATGGCGTTGGGCGAATCGGCTGCTTTATGGCGGGCTGTTGTTATGGAAAACCAACCGACAGCATCTTTGGAATTGTGTTTACAAGTCCTGTCTGCCTTGCGGAGCCGCTGAACACACCTCTTCACCCGACCCAGTTGTATGAATCCACATGGATCTTTTTCATCCTGATCATTTTGCTGTGGCTTAAGAAGCGAAAGCAATTTGATGGTCAGTTATTTTTACTCTACATCATGTCGTACGCGGCTGGCCGGGGTGTGTTAGAAATCTTCCGTGGAGACCTTGACCGCGGGTTTGTGATTCGTGACTTTTTATCCATTTCTCAATTTATTTCGCTGCTGCTGATCGGGGGAGCGCTTTACTTCTATGTTAGTAGAAGAAACGCTAAATTGCTCTCCACTAACCGGCCTGACGTATGGAAAACGAATCGTTCGGACAAAAAATAAAACGGAAAACCACCCGTCTTTTGAAAAAGATACTCGCGGTTTCACTTATACTGGGGATCATCATCTTTTCCGTGCTGTATTGGGCCACGTTTGAAACCGGTCTTATGGCGGGTAAGGTACTTCGCATCAGCGAAAAAGGCGTGCTCTTTAAAACCTATGAAGGGAAACTGAACCTGGAGACCTTTGGCGCACTCAAAGGCACGAATCCTATCGCTGAATCATTCGATTTTTCAGTAGAGAGCAACGAGAAAGAAGTTATAAAAGCCTTGCAAGAAGTAGCGTTGAGCGGAGAGCGGGTCAATCTGCATTTCAAAAAGCGGTATGCGCAATTCCCGTGGCGAGGTGAGACTAAGTATTTTATTACACAAGTCGAACGCGTTAAATAATCCTCCTTGAAAAACTCTTCCTTGATTGTCGTGTATGGTTCCTATGGCTACACGGGCAAACTTATCGTCAATCTTTGCCGTAGCAAAAATCTCGAAGTAAGGCTCGCCGGACGTAATAAAGAGCAACTCAAAAAACAGAGTGACCAATCCGGCTATCCCTACACCGTGGTTGATAGCCAGGATGTCGACGGCCTTAAAAAATTACTGGCACCGGCTGCGATCGTCATTCATTGTGGTGGTCCTTTTCGCTATACTGCCAAGATCATGAGTGAGGCGTGTCTGGCCACTCAAACGCATTACACCGACATTACCGGCGAGTACCTGGTTTTTGAATCATTGCCCCTGCTCGATAAACAAGCGAAGGACCTTGGCATTACCATCATGCCTGGCACCGGCTTTGATGTTGTGCCATCTGATTGTCTGGCCCTTCATTTGAAAAATCGCTTGCCTTCGGCCACTCATCTCCAATTGGCTTTCACCATGTCCAAAGGCGGCCTTTCGCGCGGCACGTCCAAAAGCATGACAGAAGGTTTAGGGGATGGTGGACTTATCCGCAAAGATGGAAAGCTCACGCGCATTGCGATGGGAGAAAAAGTGCTGGAGATTGATTTTGGTGCGTTTAAAACGAAGGCGCTTTGCATTCCCTGGGGTGACATATCAACCGCCTGGAGAAGTACGGGTATTCCGAACATCGAAGTTTACACGGGTGCCACGGATAAAATGATCAGCAGCGCTAAAATGAGTAACTACTTCAATTGGCTCTTGCGCATGCGGTGGGTGAAAAATTATATGCTTAGAAAAATTGACAAAAAACCAGCCGGTCCCAGCGATGAAAAAAGAGAAAGTGGGAGAAGTTTTCTTTGGGGAAAGGTTTGGGATGACGCTGGAAAAGAATGCATCAGCCGCCTGGAAACTGTCAGTGGGTATTCCCTTACCGCAAAGACTGCCGTATTGATTGCAGAAAAGATTTTGAAAGGAAATTTCAAAGTCGGTTATCAAACGCCCGCCATGGCATATGGGTCAGATTTGATTTTGGAAATTGAGAGTACGAAGCGGACGGATGTTTGATGTCGTTTCCGGTTTTCACAAATGCATTCCCCGGATTTTATTCTGAAAATATATACCATCGACACAACGCTTGAAAATGGCAAACGAATGTTTCTATAGCCTCTTCCCGCGTCACAAATCAGGATCAATCCTTTCGGTTGTTCTGAAACCGCAAGGCTATCAGCGCTGGCCACAACTTTCCGGTGACAAGTAGCATTTTGCTTTTCTTCTCATAGGCAACACCGTTGAGTACATCGGCTCTGGGGTTGCCGGGATAAATCTTTTCAGCCACCTGCGACAAATCCAGACGGCCAATCACGTTACCAGTGGCGGGATCAATTTTCAATATATAATTGGTCTGCCATTGGTTGGCATAAATAAAGCCCTCAATGAATTCAAGTTCGTTCAACTTTTCGGCAGGCGAATCTCCATCATTCACTTTTAAAATGGAAATGGGCTTTAACGACAGCGTATCAAGAAAATAAAGCTGATCAGTGCCATCACTTACGATCAGGTTTTTTCGGTCGTGAGTGATGCCCCAACCTTCGTGATCGTATTCAAACTCTCCTCTTTTTTCAAATGTCGCTGCATCATAAATAAACCCCTTTTTACTTTGCCAGGTCAGTTGATAAATTTTATTATTTAGGATGGTAATGCCTTCGCCAAAGTATCTTTTATCCAGTAATATTTTTTTATCCTGACGACCGGTGGCGATATCTACTTCGGCAATCCATGAAGTTCCGCGCTGTCCGGTGCTTTCAAAGAGACGGCCTTGCTCCACCACAAGCCCTTGGGTAAAAGCGGTATTGTCATGCGGGAATATTTTGATGATGGAGTAAGGGATTAGATCGTCATAGGTTTTTGGTCCTTCCTTCTTTGGATTGCAGGAAAAAAGGAGGAAAACCAATCCGAATGAAAAAATGGTACCAAATTTCATTGCCATAATTACTTGATAATAAAGGAGAAAATCCTACCAAATCAATGACTTTCCGTATCTCCGCACCAACCTAACCTTCCGTTATTTAACGCTCACTGCTTTGTCCCCCTTCTTTACCAGTTTGCCAAACGGTTCCAACGTAAGGCCTTTGCTCTTAACAAAGCCTTCAAATTGGGATGAATTGTCTGCATCAATCGAAACTAGTAACCCTCCGCTCGTTTGCGGATCGGCAAGTATCGCGCGTTTAACATCGCTTAACGGACTGATTTTGCTTCCATAACTATCCCAATTCCGTTGGGTACCCCCTGGCATCGACTTCTGTTGGATGTAGGAATCGAGAAAATCAAATTTTGGCACTTTGCTGAATTCAATTTCGGCCGAGAGCCCGCTTCCCTCACACACTTCACACAGATGGCCAAGCAGGCCAAAGCCTGTCACATCCGTCATGGCGTTGACGTAGGGAAGTTTTCCAAATTCGGCCCCCAGCTTGTTTAGTATAAGCATCGTATCTACCGCTTTTTTCAAATGGTCTTCCTGTACGATGCCTTTTTTTTGAGCGGTCGTAATGATACCAATCCCCAACGGTTTGGTGAGATAGAGCAAGGACCCTTCTTTAGCTGTATCATTTCTTTTGAGATGTTCTTTTTTCAATTTGCCACTGACGGCCAATCCGAAAACGGGTTCCGGACAATCAATACTGTGACCCCCTGCCAGCGGAATGCCAGCTTCCGCACAAACCTTTCTGCTTCCTTCCAATACTTCCTTCGCTACTTCGGCCGGAAGTGTATTCACTGGCCATCCGAGAATGGCAATCGCCATAAAGGGCTCCCCTCCCATCGCATACACATCACTAATTGCATTAACGGAGGCAATCGCGCCGAACGTAAACGGATCATCGACAATCGGCATGAAAAAATCAGTGGTACTCACAATGCAGGTGCCGTCACCAATATCAAAAACAGCCGCATCATCCTTGGATTCGTTACCCACCAGCAGGGATGGAAATTTCATTTTAGGTAAATCTGAATGAAGTATCGTATCCAGCACGGCTGGAGAAATTTTGCAGCCACAGCCGGCGCCGTGGGAGTATTGGGTAAGTTTTATTTCGGACATAAATTTTTTAACCACATAGGCATATAGGACACATAGTTCTATCTATCGGGCAAACTTCTAAAATACTCATTCACGTATGTTCGTTGACCCTCCTTAAAGAGATTTTCGCAATTAAAATTAATGAGAATACCTTTAGGCTTTTCTAGTAACTTCATATAGGTCAGCAATTGAGCTTCAAATACCGGTGCTATTGCATCGACAGCTTTTAATTCAACGACAATTTTGTTTTCGATTAAAAAGTCGCAGCGCAATTCTGCTTCGATTTCAATCCCCTTGTAGTGTACAGGCACTAAGAACTCCGAGGCAAATGCTAACTCCCTGAGAAAGAACTCCCGTTTTAAGCACTTATGATAGACGCTTTCAAGCAGCCCAGGCCCCAATGCTTTATGGACTTCAATGGCCGCACCAACAATTCCATAAGTAAGCTCATTAAGTTCAATCTTTGTAATCATCACCGTGTACCTTCCATCTATGTGTCCTATGTGCCTATGTGGTTAATCAATTCTCTCGCAAAAAGATTCAAATCATTCCCATCCCATGGAACAGTTAGTCGAATTTGGTCCTTTCGCTTATCGATACTCCCAAGATAGGCTTTGTCATAATACGTGAGAAGAATATCCATCACGGAAAACATATCATTCTGAATCAATTTTTCTTTCGCCGCTATAAAATTTTGACCTCCCAACTTCTTCACCACCTTTCCCATGATCTCTAAAAATTCACTCCGGTCAGCGGGACCATATTCATTTACCAACCGTTGAATTCGTACTTCTTTGGAGACGTCCATCTGGACCAGCGGACTTTTACTCATGCGTTGCCAAAGATCATTGGGTAAAAATATTTTTCCAATCGCAATCGATTCATCTTCCACCCACACTCGGCGCGAAAGATCCAATTTCAAGATTTCCTCGAACAATTCATTCTGAAACTGCTCTGTGGTTGGCTGCGGCGGCATCAATAAACCTCCAAAAGCAGAACCTTTGTGGTTTGCCAATTTTTCCAAATCGAGAACTTGCTCCCCTTGGGAAGCCAATGCCCGTAATATTTCACTCTTGCCACTTCCTGTACACCCCGTTAGTAAAATGATTTGAAATGGTTGCTTGAAGGACTCCAGGGCAGCGTGACGATATGATTTATAGCCTCCGGATAGCGGCTGAGATACGATTCCCGCCATACCGGCGAATTGACAGAAATTGTTCGATCGCATTCCTCCCCGCCAACAATGAACTAGTATCTCCTTATTTTGCGCGACATTCTCTGTTTGTTGAATTATCGCTAACAGCCTTGGCCCAACCAGACGAAAGCCTTCTTTAATTGCGTGTCGCTGACCTTTTTGTTTATAGGTAGTGCCTACGATAACGCGCTCTTCATTGTTCAACAAGGGTATGTTATAGGCCCCCCGGATGTGACCTGACTCATACTCACCTTCGGAGCGCACGTCTATCACCGCCTGATGCAGGCGTCGATAAAGAAAATCGGTGATCGTGAGCGACATGGTTTCGCAAATCTACTCTTTTGATAAACGAGAAAAATAATAGTAGAAAATCCTCACAAGAAAGACAAAAGGGTGTATCTCAATCCTCAAAATTCACCCCAATGTTAGAGGCAATGCCGATACGGAAACCAATGGCCTGGTAGGTTCCGTTCTGAAAGGAGGCCGCAGCTTCCAGCCGGAAAATTCGTAAGATCCCATCAAGGCCATACCCCACTTCCGTATAATTTTTAGAAGTGGGCGTGGCCAGGTAATTCACAAAAATATTTTCAGTAATACCCGCAAGTCGCACATAAGGAATACGTGTAATTAAAAATTTGCGCCAGTGGTAATGTACGTTGGCCGTAAAATACTGCTTCTGTGTACTGAAAGCGTAATAGTCCAATAACCGGAAACTGCTCACGGGATCGGTGGTGACAAATGGCGTGCGATTGCCCAGGAAATGTTTGTAATCCATAAAGTACATTTTTTCATTGTTGAAAAATGTTCCTGCTGTCACCTTGATATCCAGGGTGCCGCGAATTCCAAATTTTAACTGTTGGCGCGCGCCCACTTCCAGCTGTTCAAATTTCACATCGCTGTTCAACGCGCCAAACCCCCTTCGATACTCCGCCGTGAAAAGCGGCGAGGAATTGTCAACCCGGTATTTACGCCCATTGCGGATTCTATACTTCTGCCACGGTCTCGCCTCAAGGCCCAGGATGCCGGTAAAGGCATTGTGAGGAAGGAACCCTGCATCGGTCAGTTCCAAGTTGACGGGCGCGTTGGGCGTGTACATTTTTTCCCGATTATTAAAGAGGGTATAATCGGACCGGTTGAAAAGCTCACTTCTTCTTGCCCATGTCCACTGTGAGTAAACGGTAAACTGCTGTGTAATTTGTTCCCGCCACTTGAGATCGACAAAGTTTCGTTCATACAATTTCATCAGGTTGTCTTTCAGGAAAAGAGTCGTAAAGGTGTTGACAATAGGGTGTATCGGTTCATCGTGATTGTACTGTTGAACATATTTTCCTCCTTCCAGGGTAAGTCGTCTCTTCTGGGATCGATAATCTATTCGCAAAATTCCTGAATAGGTATTGCGGGCAAAAGCAAAACGTCCCACGGGACTGATTTCCAATCGGGAAACTTTTGGCCGGTTTTCAGGGTGGAGCGAATCTCGTTTAACCCATCGCTTATAGTAGCTAAGCCGGTATATAACATTCACTCCTTCTACCGTATTGAAACCGCCCCAGGGGGTATGAATCTGAAAATTCTCCGTCTTGGAAAGTTTATAGCGGTCACCTGCCAGCAGATCCCACGGCTGAAAGCCTTTGCTCTTAGAGGGTTTTAACGAATCGCCTTCTTCCTTTTTTTTATGCTCGATTGAGATACTGTCGGCAACATGATACCCACGTTCCTCTTCTTTCGTCAAGCTCACGGGTCGCATCTCTTTCCAAAAGGTCGAATCCTTTTTGTAAGCAAGTGAATCTACTTTGTAAGAGGTTTCCTGAATCACCTCGGGCGCCTTCTGTTCTTTTTGTTCAGCTTTTTCATAATCTTTAACTAATTGGTTGAGCTCTTTTCGTGTCACATCCTTTCCTTCCTCGAGACGTTTCTGAAGCTGTTGATTTTTCTTGCTGAATTTCTTCTCTACCTGTTTGGCTTGCTCTTTTTCGACAGTCTCATCAATCACAGTCATTTCCAGGGGCAAGGATGGGTTGAGCGTAATTTTATACTCTTTAACAGTAGCGAGGTAGTCGGCTACAAATTCAAACCCAAAAACTTTCCCCTCCACGAAAAACTGCTGCGACACCGGCAGCCAGGCCTTTTCCTCAATGGGATTATAAATCTGCTTGACATGAAACTTGATTCCCAGCTTGGTTGCATTCAGGTCCGCGCTGTGGATGCTCCACCAATCTTCTACGATGTAGATCACACCATCAAAAACATTGTCGCCTTTTGAGCGGGGGGTGATTTTTATTTTACTGATTTCGTAGGACCGGTCTTTAAAGGAGCCTAGATATTCAAAGCGATAGTACGAAAAAGATTTTGGAGAGAGTGGAGAAACTGTTTCAGCAATTTCTGGTTCATACAGGCTGCCAAAAACATACGCGTTGGGAGAGGTATTGCGATTATTTCCATTCGTGTAAACCGCGATGACCTTCTCCTCAAATTTGTTGGGTCGCGTGTACTTGATTTCACTGACCGACTCAGAGATAAAAATACGGTCTTTTGTGATCCCTTCTTTCTCTAATGCCTTCTTTGCCAGCCAGGGGTAATCTTTTAACTGGCCTTTTCCTTTAATGTACACCTTGGCGGTGTAGCCGTCGATCTGTTGTGTATGATATTTTGCTTTCGCTATCGCCTTGCGCATGATGGTATAAGCAGGGTCTTCTTTCCCAGCCTTCACAGTGACTGACTGTAATTGGATGACTTGCGTTTTCAGCGTGATATTGACCTCTAAAAATGAATCTGTAATATCCAACGCCCGGCTTTGGGTTTCAAAACCGAGGTAATGAAATAGTAGATCATAGTGACCCGACGGGAGGGTAATCTCATAATGACCCTGAAGGTCGCTGACCGCACCCGAACCCGTTTGCTTGACATAAATTGTGGCGAAGGCGAGCGCTGCTCCGTCATCTCCCTGGATCATACCCTTCACTCCACCTGCCTGGGCGGCAAAGCAGAGCGCTATCAAGACACTGGACAGAAGCATTTTCCCCACTCCCTGCAAAGACGCAAAGTTGGCCATTCTGGTTGCCATGTGGGGGGACTTACTTATAAAAATTACGAAGGCGCATCATTTGTTCTACCGGCTCAGGAACGAGGTAACGTACAGACTTATTGTCTTTGACGCACTGCCGGATGTAGGTTGCGGAGATATCGAGAAGGGGCGCCTCTACCATTTTAACATGCGGATGTTCTTTAAATGGAGGATTTACTACTTGTGGACGAGGATATACATACACGCCATAGTGATCGAGTATTTGATCGTGGCTCTTCCACTTTTTAAAATTGACAAGGTTATCCTCTCCCATGATAACCTTAAATGTCTTCTGTGGATTTTTTTCGGACAGCACCGTAAGAGTGTCAATCGTATAACTTGGTTTTGGCAAATGAAATTCTACATCCGATGCTTCCAGTTTATAGTTGTCTGCAATGGCTGCCTTTACCATGTCGTAGCGATCGAACTCATGGAGTAAACCCTTGGCAGGCTTGAACGGATTCTGGGGTGACACGACAAACCATACTTTATGAAGGTCCGTGTTTTCAGCCATAATGTTGGCGATAATCAAGTGACCCATGTGGATGGGATTGAAAGAACCGAAGAAGAGGCCGATTTTATGACCAGGATTCATAGGATTGCTGTCATTAGCCTATGCAACAGACGCATGTTACTTCTTCTTAAATTCATCATACAGGTGCTGTGCTTCTTGCAACGATTTTTGCAGATCCTCATTCACCAATACCACATCAAACTCATTCTGAAACGTCATTTCAAATTTTGCCTTGAAAAGCCTGCGTGAGATGATGTCTGGACTTTCAGTACTCCGGTTGTGCAACCGTTGCTTCAACACCTCGAGCGACGGTACTTTCATAAAAACAGCTAAGGCCTTACTGCCAAAATAATTCTTCAGGCTGATGCCGCCCTTCACATCCACATCAAAGATTACATTTTTACCTTCTGCCCAAATCCGCTCAATTTCTGATTTAAGGGTTCCATAAAAATTTCCCGCATACACTTCTTCCCATTCAATGAATTCATGGTTGTCGATTTTTTTTTTGAACTCTTCCGGCGTCAAAAAATAATAATCCTTACCATGTTCTTCGGTGCGCCCGCGTTTGTCGCGGGTGGAGGCGGAGATGGAAAATCCAAGATCGGGATTATGGTTGAGCAGATGTCGTACGATGGTTGTCTTCCCAGAACCGGAAGGGGCGGAGAAAATCAAGGCCTTACCTGCCATCAGGAGATATTTTGTGCAATCTGGCTCTTGATCGTGCGTACCAATTCCGTGGGCGCTTCTCCACCACAACATTTTGTCTGGACCAGTTCTTTTATGGCCATGTCCAGATGATAGGATTTGAAGCATGGCATGCAATGATCCATGTGCGATCTGAAATACTCTTTTTGCTCCAGTGTTGCCTGGCCGTCCAGGATAAATTGCAGCATTTCCATACAGGTCGGCTTCTTACCAGTGACAGCGGTAAAGGGGTTGGTAGGTTCACTCATAACTCAGGTATTTTTATAACCCATTGATTTGGCATATTCACTTAGCTTCTCTTTAAGTAATTGGCGGGCGCGGTGCAGACGGCTACGCACAGTACCAATCGGTATATCTAGAATTTTTGCCATCTCT